>CAZOSR010000197.1:0-3867 GCA_964582445.1 uncultured Coriobacteriaceae bacterium
AGTTTCCGCCCCCGTGACCGGAAGTGGTCGATCACCCACTGCGGGTATTCGTGGCGCTTCGGCGCCTTGTACTCGGCTGCACCGCCACTGGCGGCCACCGCCTTGAGGAGCTTGCTGTCCTTGCGCATCTTGCCGGCGACCAACACGAGACAGGTGCTCGGCGAAGGGTCTGCAACGTACCCGGCGAGTCTTGCTTGTGCGGCCGCGTTCATCTTCTGGACGTCGGTCACCACCACAAGACGACGCTCGGAGGCGAACGGCAGCGTATTGGCCGCGGCGATCACATCCCCCGGGTCTGCGGTCTCGCCATCGAACGCCTCGTAGTTGAACGTGAGGTCGGCGGATTCGGCGATGCGGTTGCGGAGCCGGTGGAGCGCGCGCTCCAGCAGCAGCTCTTCCTCTCCGTAGATGAGGTAGACCGGCTTGAGATCCTCTAGCCCCTTGACCGCCATGCATCGCCTCCCGTGATGACCACGCCAGTGAAGCACAAACGCACCGCTGGCGCGGCAGGGTGTCCATTCTCGCACGAAGAGCACCGGGCATTCCATGGACCGACCCCGTCACGCCGTACCCGTTCTTGCGCACGCGTACCGTGAGATCGCCCGAGATGTCCGTTCGCCAGACACGGCAGCCTGACTCCTCCAGCATCGAGAGCGTGGACGCGTCAGGATGGCCGAAGTCGTTACCGGTACCCACGCTGATCAGCGCGTCTCTTGCCGACAGGAGCGCGAGCGCCTCTAGGGTCAATCCGTTCTCACTGCCATGGTGCGGCACCTTCAGAACCTCCACAGGCTCCAGGCCGAACCCGGAGGCCGCACCCTCGAGTGCAGATCGCTCTGCGTCACCGGCGAGAATCGCGTCGAAGCCACCACGCTCGAGGCGCAGGATCACGCTCGTATCGTTGGTCCCAAGCTCATCAGCGCACTCCCGGGGTGGCCAGAGCACCGTCACGAACGTCCCGCCCACACGCCAGGTATCCCCGGCTGCAAGGGCTCTCGGATCGCCGAAACCGGACGCGCCCCCCTGCCGGGGGTCCACCCATGCGAAGTGATCGCTGTCTATCGCCGGGTACCCGGTCCAGCCGATATCGGCCACCTGGGCGAGCCCGGGCACACCGCCGGTGTGATCGTCGTGCGCATGGGTCAGCACCAGCACATCGATACGCCGCACCCCGTGTCGTGCAAGCGCCCGTCGGAGCGACACCTCGTCAGGCCCGCCGTCTACCAGCATCGTGCGCCCACCGTCACGGAGCAGGATCGCATCCCCCTGCCCGACATCGAGCACCACGAGCGATGCCTGACGCGAACCAGCAGGACCGACCGCGGCCGCGATCGTGAGTGCGACCGCCGATGCGACGACAGCACGTGCACCAGCGATCGACCTGGGAAGCGGCCAGACTACCCACGCCGTCACAGCGGCACCCACCGGCACGAGCACGAGCAGGATCCCCGACCCCATGGCGATGGCCGCGCCGGGTGCGGACGCCATCCAGGCGGCGATCCATGCTGTCGCCTGGAGGACCGCGGCCGACGACTGCATCAGCCACGTTCCCACCGGTGCCACGAGTTCCACCACCACGGCACCCGCGAGACCGGCCCACAGCGCAAGCGACACCATCGGTCCCGCATAGGCATTGGCGAGCGGTGCGAGCAGCGAGACCATCCCGAAACAGGAAGCGATCACCGGAACGGTGACCACCTGCGCTACCAGTGTCAGCGCAATCGGTCCCGCCACGGTCCTGCCCCACCGAGGCACCCCCGCCTCGGCCCAGGCTGTGGCGAGCGCGCCGAACAACAGCAGGCTGCCGACGGCAAGGACAGACAGCTGCAGCCCGATGTCGTATACGGACCATGGCTCGACTGCGAGTACCGCTATCACACCGGCACCGAGCGAGGCGATGCCATCCCCCCTTCGCCCACTGAGCGCCCCCATGGAGCCGACGCCGAGCATCATGAGCGATCTCAATGCAGCGAACGCCATACCGGTGACCGCGGCGTACGCGGCCCCCGCCGCCAGCGTGGCCAGCACCAACGGCCTGCGCGGCACGCGAAGCGCCCCGCCCACGACCGCGACGGCGGCGCAGGCAAGCGCCAGATGCGAGCCGGAGACCGCGACCAGGTGTGTGAGCCCCAACACACGGAAGTCCTCGTCAGCCGGGGTGTCGGCGAGCCGCCGACGATCCCCCAGCACGATGCCCTCCAGCAGATCCCCGCCCGCGCCCCCGATGTGGTGCATCCGTGCCAGCACGCGCGCCCGCCACGCGAAGAGCGGTCCGGTGACTCCGCAGCGCCACGCGCCGGTCTCGGCTCGCCATGCCGTCCCGAGCGCCACCGCGCCGGTGCGGGCAACGCGTCGCCCCCATGCCTCTTCAGTGGATACTTGCCGCAGTACGGCCGAGAAGCGCACCGTGCGCCCGAGGTCGGGCACGGCCTCCTCCGCTGGCCAGTAGACGCGAACACGCGCACCGTCGAGGGGTCCACCCCTGATTCGCACTCGCACCGTCGAACCGAAGCGCCCCTGTATCGGATCGGCCTCTACGACCCCCACCCACTCACGGGCTCCGCAGTCCGCGACCGTCTCTGACTGAACGTGCCACCGTGCACCCTGCAGTGCCGAGACACACGCTCCCGTGACCGCCCCAGCGATCAACAGTGCGACCAGCCCCCGGGTGCCCGGCCACCGGCGACCGACGATCGCCAGTGCGATCATGCCGCTCACTGCCGCACCAACGCCCGTGCATGCGGACGCACCACCGTGGACGGTCCATGCAAGGCCCTCTCCGGCGACGCAGCCCACCCACATCGCACAGGCGAACCATGCGATCGGCGGAACAGACGGCCTCACCGGTGCGTCGGCAGGCGACCTCACCCCACGCTCACCTGTTCCCGCATCGCCTCGAACTTCTTCGCGCCGATGCCAGGTACGCGCATAAGGTCCTCGGGTTTGGTGAACGGTCCATTCGCCTCGCGGTCATCGACGATCTTCTGCGCGGTCGCTGGTCCCACACCCGGCAGTTCCTCTAACTCGGCTGCGCTGGCGCGGTTGACGTCGATCACACCGTCCGCGCCCACTGCCGGTGCGGCGCCGACATCGCCCCAGGACTCGGCGGTGCCCGCGACTCCGGTCGTCCCGTCAGCTTCTTCCTGGGTAGGGATGTAGACTCGCTCGCCGTCCGCAAGGATCCGCGCAAGGTTCACGGCATCGGCTGCTGCCGAGCCTAGCGCCCCGCCGGCGGCAGCCAGTGCATCCGAGACGCGCGACCCCACCGGAAGCGAGTACACATCCGGGCGCAGCACCGCCCCGGCCACGTGCACCACCACGCAGACGGAAACGGCCTCGGTGTCTTCCTGGCTCTCAGCGATGGCGACCTGCTGGTCCTCCGCCACCTCGTCGAATGCGATCTCCGGAGCAGGTGCCGTCGGCCAGAACCTCCAGAGGGCGATCGCGATCACCAGGACCGCCATGCCGGCCATGCCGATCCGCGCACGCGGTGGCAAGCGTTCCAGACCGGCTCGCGCAAGCAGGTCCTGCACGCGTTCGGACTCCAGAAACGACAACGGACGCCCCCTCTCCTCGCGGACTTGAGGGGGCGTCCGTGTTCAGTTGCGATCATACGGTACGAGCGTACCGCCGAGCCGTCAGAACCCTTACTGGATCCTTAACCGGCCGCTACCACGCTCACGAGCTTGCCGGGAACCACGACCACCTTGCGTACGGTGAGGCCTTCGATCTGCTCTGCGATCTTGGGCAGGGCGAGCGCGGCCGCGCGTACGGTCTCATCGTCGGCGTCGGCCGACACGGTGAGCTTGCCGCGCACCTTGCCGTTCACCTGCACGACGATCTCGATCTCATCGGCCGCTGCGAGCG
>CAZOSR010000198.1:0-3854 GCA_964582445.1 uncultured Coriobacteriaceae bacterium
GTCAGATGGTGCGGGAGTTCAACGACGTCTGCTTCAACGAGGAGGTCGGCGTCGTGCACGGCCCGGTGAAGACCCAGTTCGGCTACCACCTCATCGAGGTCACGAAGCGCGGATAGAGGCGAGGCTTCCCCCGGGGAGCCCCACACGAACAAGGAGGCCCCGCGATGTGCGGGGCCTCCTTGCGTTTCGCCTCTCAACGCACGATATCCGGCCGCATCTACGCGAGCGCCGCCGCCCCCGCCGCCTTGCCTGCCACCCGTCCGAACGTGAGCGCCCGGCTGTGGCTGATGCCGGCGAGCGTGATCGGGTAATCGTTGAAGAAGAAGCTGCCCGAGCAGTTGCCCGCAGCCCACAGGCCGGGGATCGCGATGCCATCGGTGTTCACAACGTTCAGGTTCTCGTCGACCTGAAGTCCACCGAGGGTCACGAGCAGCGCGGCGCCCATGTGCACCGCGTAGAACGGCGGTTCGGTTACCGAGCTCAGGCACTGCACACGCTTGCCGAAGTCGGTGTCTACACCTGATGCGCAGATCTCGTTGTAGCGCGCGATGGATTCCTTGGCCGCTTCAACGTCGATCCCCTCCATCTTGCCGAGTAGCTCATCGAGCGTGTTTCCCGAGAGGATCGTCCCGTCGGCGATGAACTGCTCGATCTCTGCCGGGTCGTGGAGCGCACCGCGCAGGTCTTTGCAGACGATCATGCCCATCTTGGGAGCGTCCACTGCCCACTTGCTGTCCCAGATGTTCCACTGCATCTGGCGTGGCTGGCGGAAGATGCCGCGGCAGACGTAGCTATAGGGCAGATCCTCGTTCTCGAAGCGCTGTCCGAAATCGTTGAGATACAGCCATGGTTGCCGGGTAAGAGCGACCGACTTGTAGTTCTCCTTGCCCTCCAGCGCCTGATCGAACCACATCGCGCAGTGCGGTGCCGGGTCGACAGCAGCCCCCGCCCAGGCACCCATCCGGATGCCATCGCCGGTGTTGTGGGCGGGCGTGATGCGTCCCTTGAGCTCGGTCACGTGCGTGGGTATGAAGGCGTCCATCATTTCGGCGTCATTGCCGTACCCACCGGTGCACATGATCACCGACTTGGCGTTGTACTGCGCGTAGGTCTCGTCCTCGAGGTTCATCGCCACGACGCCGGTGATGGCGCCG
The DNA here is from genome assembly GCA_964582445.1 of uncultured Coriobacteriaceae bacterium. GTDB lineage: Bacteria > Actinomycetota > Coriobacteriia > Anaerosomatales > Anaerosomataceae > Anaerosoma. The sequence goes on from CAZOSR010000198.1 coordinate 1,155, forward strand.
CTCTCGTCGGTCACGAGCTGCTCCGCCTTGACATTCATGAGGATTGTCGCGCCGAGTTCGTTGGCATATGCCTCGAACACGTCGGCCCACTGGATGGCGAACGGCGGCTCGTAGTTGAGTTGGGTGCCACGGCCGAGTGTGTCCTCGGTGGGCACGACCTGGAAGGCGTTGCAGGGGTAGTGATAGTAGGGTGCGTCGGGGATCTCCTGCATCTCACGGGGCATCGGGGCGATCGTCCCGCCATGCGTGACGTGCATGCTGGCCGCCCAGTTGATCGCCTCGTCGCAGTTGTCGGCCCATGTGCGGATCACGCGTTCGTCGCCCCTGTGCGCGCCCCAGTGCTGGACCTCCATGATCATGCGGTCTTTCATCGCGCTGAGGTCGATTCCGACGGACTTCTGGATCTCAGACGCAAGGGCTGCGTAGTCGATGCCACGGAAGTTGAGCTTCTGCGTCTTCTCCAGCAGCAGGACTCTCGCGCCCGCTTCAGCCGCCGAGCACATCGCCGAGCAGCCCGCCATGCCGCCGCCGACGACGATGACGTCGTACTCCTCGGTCTTGCTGATGTCCGCGATCGGCGTGGGCGGCGTCTCCCACGTGCGACTGGTCCCCGCCTCCGCATCGGCGCCCTCATCGGCCGAGCGTGGAGCGCAGCCTGTCAGCCCTGCCCCGGCGGCCGCTGCGGTCGCGAAAGCGCCCAGCTGAAGGAAGTTGCGTCGGGACATGCCTGTTCCGGGGTGCCCGTCCGGACTCGCGTTCAACTCCTGGTCCTCTCTCATGACTCCTCCTTGTGTTCGTACTCCGGTATCTCGCCGAGCCGCACGCCAGTCCCACGAGTGAACCCGATGCGCCTCTCTGGCGAGTCTCGACGCACGGCGTGGGTGGCACATCGTGGTGACGTTGTGATTCGCTCTTCCGGCTCGTCCGGGGCATCCCTGAGAAGTAGGGATACGCATGGAGTGGTCCGTTTTCCGAGCGGACGAGAACGGGGCGGTCTGGCATAGTGGTATGCACCCGGAAGCTTGGAGGAGGTGCTCTCGTCAGGTGCGGCCGTCTGGCATCAGACACAGCCTCACAGTGCTGTGGGACGACTATCTCGACTGTTGCGATCCGAGGCACGGACTCGCCGGCGGTCTGCTGCTCGCATGGTTGTTCCTGCTGTCTCTCTCGGCGTCTTTCAGTCCGGCGACGGGGGCGGCTGGCGATCTCTGGGGGGACTGGGCCCCGGCCGTTCTCGCCATCGCGTTCCTCGGCATCACCCTCGCTCCGCCCGTCAGACTCAGTCGGAACGGTCTGGTGGCGCTACTAGGCGTGGCCGCATCGGCGATGACGCTCGGTGCGCTCCTGTTCGTGTTGCTTCCGGCGCATGTGATGCCGACCATCGGATCGCACATGGCGCTCGTGCTCGCCATGTGCGGGCTCGCCGGGGGCCTTATCGGTTACGCCGAGATCTGCGCGCGCATACGCAAGCGGAGTCGGGTAGGCGTGACGGCGACGGCGGCTATCGTGGGCGCCGCTGTGTACCTTCTGTTCCTGCCGTTGCCCGATGTTGCTGTGCCCGTCCTGGGCGCAGCGTTGCCGCTCGGCGCTGCGGGGCTTCTGCTGAGCGCCATACTTGCGCCACTCGCCGACGAGGAAACGGGGGAGGACGAGGCCGAGGCCGAGGTGCCGGATGGCAGTGCGGCGACGCCAGGGGTCGTCGAGTCCTTCGGCGACGTCCGGGGAGTGCTGTACTACGAGCGCTCGTTCGCTGTGACGATCGTCGGTTTCGGCATGCTGTTCTCGTTCCTCGCCCACGTTCTCGATCTTGAACCTTCTGCCGAGCGCCTTCTCGCCGGTCCTTTCCTCGTCGGCGCGTTGCTGCTCACCGAGATCGCCATCACCGTCTACATGATCCGGGTAGCACATCGCGAGGACCCGAACATCGCGTTTCGTCCCACCGGGCTTCTTGCGGCAATCGGTTTCCTCGCGCTTGCGATAGCCGGCCCGGGACAAGCATTGCTCTCGATGGCGGTGGTCTTCTCCGGAATCGGGGCGTTCCTCGTCTACTACTGGATCGTGATGGGCAATATCGCGCAGCGGTTCGGGTGGGCGTCCTCGAGCGTCTACGCGCAGGGCCTCTGCCTACTCGTGTCGGGGATGGTGCTCGGCAAGGGCGTCTCCCTGGCTCTCACGTCTGCAGCCGCTGAGGACACAGCGCAGTCCTTGCTGGTGGCGGCGCTCGCGCTTTTCGTGCTTGCGTTCATCTTCTGGCTCAAAGTGGAAGGTTCTGTCTTCGCGAGCGAACCCGTGGATGCTTCTCAGATGGTGACCGTAGGGGTGGCCGAGAAGCCCGCCTTGCCGACGGCCGGTGATGCACGATCCGCCTCGCGGTCGGCTGCTCTCGAGGGGCTTGCCGTGCGCTACGGCATATCGGCCCGCGAGAGGGAGATCGTCGAGCTTCTGCTGCGCGGCAGGAACGTGCCGTACATCTGCGACGAGCTGTTCATCGCCAAGAGCACGGTCGAGACGCACGTGAAGCACGTCTACTCGAAGCTCGGCATCTCGAGCCGCCAACAGCTCATCGACATCGTCGAACGGGAAGAGGGCGACATCCGGGAGTAGGCGAAGGGCCGAAGCTCCCGCTCGGGAAGAAGTCGGCCCACGCCGCCGACAAGCGGTCATGAGCGTGCGACAGACGGCATCGTACACTTGTCGAGC
>CAZOSR010000199.1:0-3847 GCA_964582445.1 uncultured Coriobacteriaceae bacterium
CGCACGACGCTGACCACCGCCACCGGATACGAGCCGGGTTCCACGATGGTCATCTGCTCCAAGTGCCATGACCTGCAGAACTACAACGCTGGTACCACGTTGGGCACTCCGCTGCCTCCGGTTTCAACGGGTGGCGCCGAGTACTACATCGAGACCTACGATGCCACTGTCACGCCTTGGTACGGCAAGATTGGCCGTACGAGTGGCTGGCTGGCGTTCCTTGGTCCCGATGGACTCGCCACCGCTGATGAGGCGCTGGTGGATTCGAGCGTCGTGCTGCCGACGGAGGGCGAGCTCAACGTCGGCTTCTCGGCGTACGCGCAGTCGGCGACCGGTACGGTCAACGTCAACGCCATCGGCTCCTCCAACACGGCTCACTCCAGCCATCACCAGGACACCACGGACGGTTCCGCCCAGTGCGTGAACTGCCACATCGCTGTCCCGCACGGCTGGAAGGCCCCGCGTCTGCTGGTCAACACCGGCTGGGCTGGGACCGCCAACCGGATCGGTGCCGGGATCATCGAGGGCGATCGTGCCCCGTATCGTGATCCTGACGTGCTCGGCACGAACGTGACTGGCGACGGCATCCTTCGGGATCCGGCCACCGGTTACAACGGCATGGGTGCGCTCACGTGGCCGGTCTCAGGTCCGACCGAGATGCTGGACGGCGCCGCTGTCTGGGATCGCTATACCTGTGAAGGCTGCGGTCACTACTACCACCAGGTCAAGGAGCGCGACGCCACCAACGTCCGCATCGTGACCACCAAGTCCGATTACGCGGACGACTACAACGAGGACTTCCACGACCCCAGCTTCGGACACTAGAAGCAACCGCACCGCGGAGGGGTGGCAACCCCGCCCCTCCGAAGCGGATCGCAAGAAACCCGAGGTCCGCTACGACGGACTGAGAGAGGAAGAGTGAACATGGAAGGAACCAAGCTTTCCCGTAGGCAGTTCCTGGGAGGAACTGCAGCGGTGGCGGCTGCTTCGGTGCTCCCCGCGGTCTCGGCTGCGGCACCTGCCGTTGCCACCCCGGTGACGACATTCCCCGACACCTCCATCCGGGGTGCCGCCTGGATTCCGCTTGACGCCAAGGCGCTGGCTCGTCGCGGGTACGAAATCTACAAGTCGGTCAACGTCACCGGACAGGGTGGTTGATGCGAGGGTACCTACTGGCCCGTGCTTGGCCAGCTCGCTGAGAACTACCCGGCTTCGTCGTATGCGGCAATCCCCAAGGGTCTGTTCAACTACGGCGGCGGTGGCGTCAACGCATGGCGTAACCTGTGCGGTGTCCCCAACGGTGGCGCGGCGATGCTCAAGATCGTTACCAACGAGAGCAAAGTCATCGATGAGTACGTCGCCTGGTATGAGCGGACGGCATTCCCGTCCAACGCTGCCTTTGAGGACTACGACGAGGGTGGATGGACGGCCGTCGATGCCAAGGCGCCGAAGGACAGCGCGCCGATGGCAGTGCCGAAGTCGCTCCTGTGCCACTCCTCGCACGGCCGCTGGCTTGAGGCCGCCGGTGGTGTTGAGGGCGCATGGGTCACCACGCAGTTCGCTGGCGATGCCGGCGCAGCTGGCAGTGATCGCTGCGGCAAGCTCGTGTACGACTGCGTGTACAAGCTGTGCGAGCTCATCAACGATTTCATGGCGGGCACCATCCCGACCCCGGTGCTTGATCCGAGTGTCGGTACCTGTCTGACGTCGGGTTGCCACGGCGGTGCGGGCGGCTACGACCAGGAGATCCTGGACTGTGCTCCGCACGTTGCAGGCAAGATGAAGTGCGACGAGTCCTGCCACCAGTAGGGTTCTGAGCACAGACTCCTGCGGGTGGTCGCACACGGACTGCGAGCGGGAGTGAAGTACGTGTACGATGCGGGGGTGGGCTTCCGGGCCCGCCCCCGCACCCGTGTCACCGACTGACAAGGGGTCACCATGATCGGTGTTCGAAGCCGCCTCTTTACGGCCGCGCTCATCACATCGCTGGTACTGTCAACTGCCGGGTGCGCATCAGTGGAGCAGCAGCGTGCGACCATCCGCGAGGGTCTCGAGGCTCCAGCACTAGCCGTCTTCGATCTCGCTGAGTCAGCTGAGAGCGGCGACGTCACCGGGGTCCGAACGTATGCGGACATGACGGCCGTCGGCCTGTCGTTCGCCCGGGCCACGTTGGCGCGTCTCGAGTCTGATGACGAGAGCGGCTCGACCCCTCCCGTTGTCAGCCATGGAGACGGCTTCCCGGCGAGCGCCATGGAAACGACCTTTGCCGAGCGTTTCACAACGGCGTTCTTCGAGGCTGTGGAGAATGGCACCGTAGTCGCTGAGGGAACCGTATTTGGCGCGATACTCGAGACGGGACCCGGCACCGTCGAGTTCGCTGGTGATGATGAAGCTCTGGTGAGTGTGAGCGTGCCCGGTCTGGAGGGCACGGCCACACAGACTGCTCGCTTCCGCATGGCGCGTACCGGGGACCGGTGGATGCTGGTTGCCGTTGAGGACACGACCGACCTGTACGGGCTCTTCTTCGGAACCGCCCAGTGACGCAAGGATGGTGCAGATGAGCGAGTCCACGCTCGAGAACCCCGAGACCCCACAGACGCCTGACGCGCCCGGGACCCCCGAGGCGCCCAAGTCGGCGACCGCATGGCGTGCGCCCCTGATTGCTGGTGTCGCGATCGTGGTGCTCGCGGGCGTGATCTACTTCATGACACGTGCCGGCACGGGCGACGATCCAGACGCAGCGGCTGAGACCTCCGGCACGGTGGGCGCCGCCATGGCCGGAGCGGTGGTTGATGTCACGGTCTCAGAGGAGGCATTGGCGAGCCAGCCCGAAGGCATGGACCTCTCCACACCTGAGGCGGCCGTTCGCGCGTACCTCGACTGGACCTCCTACGCCTACCGCATCGCGCAGTCGCGCGTGGCGCTTCCCACCATGAGTACCTACCAGGAAGTCCGTGTCGACTCGTACGTGCAGTACAACATCCAGCAGGGTCGATTGCTCGATCAGACGCTGACGGAGATCACCTTCGGTGAGCCGCGCGATGACGCTGAGCGCGTGCATGTTCCGGTGCACGAGACGTGGGAGTACTCGTACGTCTCGATCGATGAGGCAGGCAAGGTGATCAGTGGACCGCATACGGTGAGCTATGACGCCACGTATACGGTCATCCCCCAGGGCGATGATTGGGTGGTCAACGAAGTCAAGGCCACGGCGCTGGGGCCGGTCGAGTGACTGCGTCACCCGCACGAAAGCTCGTGAGGTTTCTCGGCTCGCCACGCCTGGCGATGGGCCTCCTGCTCCTGCTTGGGGCCTGGACTATCGCGGCTTCATTCATCCCGCAGAATGCCGCATCCGCTGAAGCGGTGGCTGCGTGGCGTGCGGCCAATCCGGGCCTGCTCCAGGTCGTGGATACCCTCGGCCTGCACGACGCGTTCGCGTCGGTCCCGTATGTGGCCCTCGGTGTGGTTCTCGCGCTGTGTACTGCGGTCTGCGCATGGCAGCGCACGGGTGTCGCCCGGCGTCGCGCTCGCACGCTGCGAGAGGTCGCGACCGTCGGGGACTCCGCGGTGGTGCCGTCCTCCGATCTCGAGATATCACTCGCTCCGGGTCTGACCGCCGAGCGTGCACTTCAGGTCACCGCAGATACGCTCCGGCACCTCGGCGTGCCTACCACGCTCCGCGGAGAGACGCTTGTGTCGGCGTCGCCCTGGTGGTCGGTCTGGGGGACTGCGGTATTCCACTGGGCGCTGGTTGCGATCATCGTGACGCTCGCGGTGGCGGGCCTGGTGCGGGCCGAGGGGCAGATGGGTGTGGCGGTCGGCCAGACTCGGCCCGATCAGCCCGAGT
>CAZOSR010000200.1:0-3008 GCA_964582445.1 uncultured Coriobacteriaceae bacterium
CCGGGCGAAACCTTCGGCTGCTTTCGTGGGAGTGCCTTCGGCATCGAACGCGGCCCTGACAGCCGGGCCCTTCACCGTGAGCGATAGGTCGTCCTGCCGGTCGGCCAGACCCGTCACCGTGAGCGCGAGACGCCGCGGCGAGCCGTAGGTCCGAACCGTGTCGTAGGAGAGTCGGGCGCCTTCGAGCGCCGCAATCGCGCGTGTCTTGAGCTGTGTGACCGCATCGTACAGCGGCGCCGAGGGGATCTCCTCCACGCCGATCTCAAAGAGCAGGGTGCGCCTCATCGCGCATCACCGCCTTCGTCCACGGATGCGTCGCCCACCGTGACTGCGCCGGTTGCGCGTACGCCCGCATACGGCACATCCCGGCGGCCAGCATCCGGGGATGCCACATATGCCTCGGCGGCACCCTTGGCAAGCGTCCGGATCCGCGCGATGAAGCTGACGCGCTCGGTCACCGCTATGGCGCCGCGCGCGTCGAGCAGGTTGAAGTAGTGCGAGCACTTGAGCGCCTGCTCGTAGGCGGGCAGGATGGCACCCGCGGCCAACACCCGTTGGGACTCTGCCTCGTGCTGGTCGAACAGGCTTCGTAGCATGGTCGTGTCGGCGAGCTCGAAGTTGTAGGACGACTGCTCGCGCTCATTGCGCAGGAAGACGTCGCCATAGGTGAAACCCGGGGCCCATTCGAGGTCGTAGACCGAGTCCACACCCTGGATGTACATGGCCAGGCGCTCGACACCGTACGTGATCTCGGCAGGAACCGGATCGCACTCGATACCGCCCACCTGCTGGAAGTACGTGAACTGCGTGACCTCCATGCCGTTGAGCCACACCTCCCAGCCAAGGCCCCACGCGCCGAGCGTGGGCGACTCCCAGTCGTCCTCCACGAGGCGCATGTCGTGCTCGGCCGGTTCGATGCCGATGGCGCGGAGCGAATCCCAGTACAGATCCAGCACGTCATCCGGGCTCGGCTTGAGAATCACCTGGTACTGGTAGTAGTGCTGCAAACGGTTGGGGTTCTCGCCATAGCGCCCGTCGGTGGGCCGGCGTGACGGCTGCACGTACGCGCACCGCCAGGCGTCAGGACCGAGCGAGCGCAGCGTCGTGGCGGGGTGGAACGTACCCGCACCGACCTCCATGTCGTGCGGCTGAAGCAGTACGCAGCCCTGATCGGCCCAGTACCGTTGCAGCGCGAGGATCATGTCCTGGAAGTTGAGTGCCATCCACTCCCCATTCATCGTCCGATCGGGCCCGCTGGTCGTGCGACAGCGTGCCAGACAGTGTACACCAGCGCCAGCGCCTGCACCGTGTCAGCCGTGGACGCTACACTGCGATCGGGGAATATCGTCATCCACCACGGAGGGCAGGCATGCACCGCATCGCCGTCATCGACATCGGCTCCAACGCGATCCGCTGTACCGTTGCCGACATTGTGGCGCACGACGCGCTGATGGTGATCGCCGACGAGCGCATCCAGACACGCCTGGCGAGTGGCCTGGTGGGCACGGGTCGTCTCTCCGAGGAGTCGATGACCGCTTCGGTGGAGGCCATCACCACGCTGCTGGATCTCGCCCAGGGGCTGGGTGTCCGAGCGATTCGTGCTATCGCCACCGCAGCGGTGCGAACTGCCGCGAACGGCCAGGAGTTCGTTGACCTCGTCCACCGAGAGCTCGGGCTTGCGATCGAGGTCATCGATGGCCGACGTGAAGCCCGTCTCGCACTCACCAGCGCCGCCGCTGCCTTCGACCTGCCCGATCCCGTCTGCATCGCGGACATCGGCGGGGCCTCACTCGAAGTGGTGGTGCTGCGCCACGACCGACCCGACCTTACCGTCTCGCTCCCGCTCGGCGCGGTCGTCGTGGGCAACCGCCTGCCGGCAGGCGAGGAACCTCCCCCTGCGGCGAGGCTTGAGCAGGTCAGGGCGGGCATCCGTGACGAACTGATGGCCTCGCTCGGCACGGATCCGGCACCAGTCCCCACGGCTATCTGCAGCGGGGGCACCATCACCTCGCTTGTGGGTGCGGCCAACGCACTCCATGGTGGTTCACCGATCGACATACACGGTGTCCGCGTCAGCGTGAGCGATCTTCGGAAGGTGGCTGCCGAGGTCTGTACCGCGACGCTGACGGAGCGTGGACACATGCCTGGCATCCCGCCGTACCGTGCGCAGACCGTGCTACCCGGCTCCATCGTCATGCTGGAGCTGTTCTCGCTCCTTGGCACACAGGAGGTTCTCGCCAATCGCAGGGGCATACGCGAGGGCTTGATGATCGAGATGGCACGCCAGCTGAAGACCGCATCAACCTGACGAATCGCGGAGGCTGACACCACATCCTGATGCCCATGCCTTCTACCGACGCTGGACATCCATCGTCGATGCATACAGATCCAGTGCTTTCAGACGGGCCGGGATGTGGAAACTCACAAGCTGCCTCGTCAGCGCGAAGGCGTCGATCATCAGCCTGGGCGAGGGAATGATGCCCGGGACATCGGCCATCCGGGCACGCAGGTACGTCGCCATGAGTTCACGTACTGCGGGTGGTGCGATCACCGTTGCGTGCTCATGGCAGGCGCACTCATCACACAACGGTCCCGCGTTCTCAAGCGAGAACAACGTCGATGCGTCCGCGCCGCCACCACAGAGCGCACACGCGGCCAGTTGCGGACGGTACCCGTGCATGGCGAGACCCTTGACGAGAAACGCCGTCACCAGCGGCGTGAGCGCATCCGCAGACGCATCCTCCATCACATCCAGCGTGGCGCACGCAAGACCGAACAGCCGGTCCTCGGTCTGACACTCTACGGACACCTTGTCGAGGAAGTCGGCAAGCACCGAGGCGGCAGTGGCCCTGTCGTAGTCGCTTCGCACCCCCGCATGCGCGTCCACGATCTCCGCATCGCTGATGGTATCGAGCGACCGGCCCTCGTGCAGCAGGAGGTCCACCACCACGAAGGGCTCCACCCGACCGCCAAGCCGGGAGCCGGGCTTCCGCGCGCCCTTGGCAACG
>CAZOSR010000200.1:3018-3845 GCA_964582445.1 uncultured Coriobacteriaceae bacterium
CTGGCATCCATCCTCGGCAAGGAGCGTCACGATGAGGTCGGTCTCGCCAAGCTTGGTCTTCTTCAGGGAGAGCGCCCGCACACGCCGAGAGGCCATGGCTGCTAGCCGCGCGCCTCGAGCGCCTCGAGGATCTCGAGTCCCGATGACGTACCCAGGCGTGATGCACCCGCGTCGAGCATCGCGAGCGCGGTATCCAGATCGCGTATGCCGCCTGCCGCCTTCACACCGATATCCGGCCCTACAGCAGCACGCATCACACGTACATCCTCCACCGACGCGCCGCGCGGCCCGAAACCGGTGGAGGTCTTCACGTAGTGGGCACCGGCCTGGACCGAAAGCGCGCAGGCCTTCTCGATGTGCGCGGGCTCCAGGTACCCGGTCTCAAGGATGACTTTGACGATGGCCGAGCCGCCGGAGCGATCCACCACCGTCCGCACGACCGCCTCGATGTCATCACGGACGAGGTTGTCGTCCCCCTCGAGGAGGGCCGCGATATTGAGCACCATGTCCACCTCGTGACACCCCAGCGCCACCAGGTGCGCGGCTTCCTCCGCCTTTGACTCGGTGTTGTTGTAGCCGAGCGGGAACCCGCATACGGAACACACGAGCGTGGAGGTGCCCGCCAGGCGCTGACTGGCGAGCGGCACAAGGAACGGCGACACGCACAGCGCCGCGAACCCGGCATCCGCAGATGCGTCCATCCATGCGGCCGCGCCCTGGTAGCCCACAGTCGGCTTCAGAAGCGTCTGATCGATAGCGCGAGCCAGCGTCCCGCGGTCCATGCTGCTCACAACCCTTCCCCGTATCCGAATCGCTTGATCTGCGAC
>CAZOSR010000201.1:0-3833 GCA_964582445.1 uncultured Coriobacteriaceae bacterium
CCGGTGCGCAAGATGGTGTACCCATACTAGCACCGGGACGCGACATGATGGGGTCCGAGGGCGCGGGCGGCAGTGGTTTCCGATGGGCGGTCGCGCCGCCTCAGACCACGCGGTTGATGAGGCTCCCGATACCGCCGATACGAATCTCCACCACGTCGCCTCGTGAAAGCGGACCGATGCCGGACGGCGTCCCCGTGAGCACCACATCGCCCGGCAGCAGTGTCATCACACCGCTCACGAAACTCACCAGCGTGTACGGATCGAAGATCATGTCTGAGCTGGATGAGGACTGTCGCAGTTCGCCGTTGACATACGATTCGACCAGCGTGTCGCAGGGGTCGATGTCGGTCTCGACCCACGGACCCAGCGGGCAGAAGGTATCGAAGCCCTTCGCGCGAGACCACTGACCGTCACGCTTCTGGTGAACGCGGCTCGTGACGTCGTTGGCGCACGTGCAGCCCAGCACGTGCGTCTGCGCCTGCTCCGGAGTGATGTTGTGAGCCCTGCGGCCGATGACAAGTGCGAGTTCGGCCTCGTAGTCGACTGTGTCGAGCCCATCGGGGACGCGAATCTCGGCCCCGTGCCCGATGATCGAAGTCGGCGGCTTGAGGAAGATCACTGGCTCAGCGGGAATATCGAGACCCATTTCCTGCGCGTGCCCGCGATAGTTGAGGCCCGCACACACGATCTTCGTGGGCACGGTGGGAGCGAGCAACTGCGCATGCGGCAGTGGCACGATGCCCTCTGGCTCCCATGCCGCAAACGGTTCATCAGAGATGAGGGTGACGGTGGTCTCATCGGCAAGGCCGTAGCGGACATCCTCTTCATGGAATATCCGGACGACGCGCATGCGCTTCCCTCCCGATGTGTGGCCGCTCGCTATGGATTTCCACACGATGGGGGCGCATTCCTGCACCGCCCTGAACCTTTTCAGACAGATTCAGGCACGGGCTCCACCACCGGAAGCACGATGCGCTCCCGATCGATGGAGCGAGCGGTCCACAGGCTCCCGAGCGCCAGGATCGCCACGAACACTCCGCCCGCGATGAGCGTCTGCTGGATGCCCAGGGTCACCGCCAGCGTGGGCACGAATGCAAGCGGGATGAGTTCGCCCGCTGTGCGATGCCACTGCAGCGTGCCGATGATGCGCCCCACGTACTCGTGCGGTGAGTCCAGGTGCACCAAGGTGCGTAGCAGCGGCTCCATCGCACCGATCGACAGACCCCACGCGAACGCCCCTGGCGCGATCCACGAGAGTTGGGTCGACCCCACGTACAGGGCCGATCCGAGGCCCGCGAACACCGCCATCACACCGAGACCGCGGGCGGACATCACCGTCTTGGGCAGACGTGGCAGCAGTGCGGCCCCGGTCACGAGCCCGAGCCCGAACAGCGTGTTCATCCAACCCATCCACTCGACCCCCACGCCCACGACATCGCGGTAGAAGAGGGACTCAAGCGCCTGGAACCCGCCGAACCCGAACCATACCGCGGTTCCGAGCAGGAGGAAGTACCTGAGCGTGCGCGTGGTGTAGGCGATCCTGAGGCCGGCCGTGAAATCGGCCCATGCGTTGCCATGCTCGTGGCGAGCCGGCCTCTCTTCGATCTTGGTGAGCCAGGCCAGCACGGCCGCGAACATCGATGCCACTGCCATGATCCAGAAGACGGAGTGGATGCCGAACCACGTCTCGATCAGAGCAGCCACCGAGGGGCCGAGCACGAAGCCGATGGAACTGCCGGTCTCGATGTAGGCATTGGCGCGCTCGAGCTGCTCGCGGCCCGAGGTGATGAAGGGAGCGAACGATGCCCCGGCAGTCCAGGTGGGCACACCGAAGAGCGAGAACAGCGCCGAGCCCACCACAAAGAGCGGAAGCGACGGCGCTACCATCATCCACAGCACTGGCGGAATGGACCCGATCTCTGCCCAGATCATCACCTTGCGCGGACCGAAACGGTCGATGAGCATGCCGGCCACGAGCGAACCGACGATCGCCGCAATGCCGTTCACGATCGACATGAGCGCGAGCTGCGAGGGCGTCGCATCGAATACGTATGCTGCGCCGCCGAGAGTGCCCACGAGCCACACCGCGGTGCCGCCGAGGCGGGATATGAAGCGCGCACCGATGACGAGCGCGAGATTGCGATTGGAGCGGAGCACGGGGAGACCTCTCGTGGTGCGACGGTGGAAACGGAAGCGACAGAGTATACGAGAACCGCTAGGAAGTATACGCCCGCTCGCATGCATGTCCTGCCGCACAGCGTTGTGCGTCACCGAGCGGTCAACCGGGCGCGGAGCAGTACGCTACCCCGCGTGCACCCTCGGGTGCGCAAGCCCGAACTCCACCGAATCCACGAGCGCCTCCCACGAGGCCTCGATGATGTTCTCCGACACGCCCACGGTCCCCCAGCTCTTCTCGCCGTCGCCCGACTCGATGAGGACGCGGGTCACCGCACCGGTACCCTTCTTCTCGTCGAGCACGCGCACCTTGAAGTCGGTGAGCTCGATGGCGTCGAGCGCCGGGTAGAAGCGTCCGATAGCGAGGCGCAATGCGCCGTCCAGCGCGTTCACGGGGCCGTTCCCCTCGGCAGTGGCGATGAAGCGCTCATCGCCCACGTGCACCTTGATCGTCGCCTCGGTCATCACGCGACCGTCCTCACGCTTTTCCATGATGCAGCGGAAGCTCTCCAGCCAGAAGAACGGCTCGTACGTGCCGAGTTCCTTCTTGAGCATGACCTCGAGCGTAGCGTCGGCGGCCTCGAACATGTAGCCCTGGTGCTCGAGCCGCTTGATGCCGTCGAGCACGCGTGTGGCCGTCTCCTGGTCACCGGCCAGGTCGATGCCAAGTTCGAGCGCTTTCATCGTGAGCGAGGCACGACCCGCAAGCTCGCTCACCACGACGCGTGCGAGGTTGCCTACCGTTGCCGGGTCGATGTGCTCGTACGCCGCTGAGAGACGTGACGCGGCACTCGCATGCACGCCCCCCTTGTGAGCGAACGCGCTTGCACCCACGTAGGGCTGGTGGGGATTCGGTGTGACGTTCGCGGTCTCGGCAACGAAGTGCGAGACCTCGGTCAGCAGGCGAAGCTGGTCGCGGCTGATGCAGTCATCACCCATCTTGAGGACGAGCGCCGGGATGATCGAGAAGAGGTCGGCGTTGCCCGCACGCTCGCCGTACCCGTTGGCGGTCCCCTGCACGTGCACGCAACCCGCATCAACAGCCACGAGCGAGTTCGCCGCCGCACACGCGGCGTCGTTGTGCGCGTGGATGCCGAGATCCACACCCGGAAGCGCCATCGCCAGCTCCCGCACCACACGCGCGACCGCGTGCGGAAGAGTGCCGCCGTTAGTGTCACAGAGCACGACCGCCGAGGCGCCCGCCTCGGCAGCGGTCCGGCATACGCTGGTGGCGTAGTCCGGGTTCGCCGCATATCCGTCGAAGAAGTGCTCAGCATCGAAGAAGACCGTGCACCCTTCGCCCACCAGGAACGCTACGCTGTCGCGCACCATGCGCAGGTTCTCCTCGAGCGTGGCATGCAGCGTCTCGGTCACATGCACATCCCACGTCTTGCCGAAGATACAGAGCGTCTCGCAGCCGGTGTCCAGCAGCGCGCGGAGGCCGCCATCCGACTCGGCTGCGCCGTTCTTGCGGCACGTGGTGCCGAACGCGGTGATCGCGGCGTTCTCCAGACGCAGGCCGCGTGCACGCTCGAAGAACTCGAGGTCCTTGGGATTGGAGCCCGGGAAACCACCCTCGATGTAGTGAATGCCGAGGTCGTCGAGGCGCATCGCGATGCGCAGCTTGTCATCGACCGAGAGCGACATGCCCTCGCGCT
>CAZOSR010000202.1:0-3828 GCA_964582445.1 uncultured Coriobacteriaceae bacterium
TGGAGCTCGCCGGCGGCGACCGCTTCACCGTCACGGTGGAGGCTGGCGCTGGTCTGGACGCCGATATTCTGCTGTATGACCCGCTCACCGGCACCATCGTCACCGGCGTTCCGGTGGCCGGCTCGGCCGGTGCGGGCGTTGCCGGCACCGAGACCTTTGTGTTTGACATCCCCGGTTCCGCCGCTGCGGCCGACTACTATCTGGACGTCCGCGTGCGCACCGGCACGGGCGACTACGATGTCACCTGGACCATTGCCGACCTGCCTGAGGGCGCGTGGGACGACGAGACCGATGCGCTGCCGCTCACACTCGGAAGCCGCACCGGCAGTCTCGACGTGCTGACCGACGCCAACGACCTCTACACGATCGGTATCGCGGCAGGCCAGAGCCTTTCGCTCGATATGCTGGGCGCGCTGGGCTCGGACTTCGACATCTACGTGTACGGTCCGGGCGCCACGCGTGTGCTGGATACCACACCGATCGCGTGGAGCAACGACACCGTCTCATATGAGTCGCTCGTGTTCGACTGCACCGCCACCGGCTCCTACTACGTGGAGGTTCGCGCGTTCTCCGGCAGCGGCTCCTACACACTGACCGCCGCGCTTGGCGCCACGCCCGAGTTCACCGCCGCTGACCGCATCTTCGGCGCCAACCGCTACGTCACAGCGCTGGACATCTCGGCCAGCACGTTCGCGGCCGACAGTGTGGATACCGTGGTTGTTGCCACCGGCCAGGACTTCCCGGACGCGCTCTCGGCCTCCGCGCTCGCCGGTGCTCTCGGCTCGCCGATGCTGCTCACCCCCAAGGATGTGCTGCCGAGCGGCCTGCTCGCCGAGCTCGATCGCCTCGGCGCTACCAAGGTGGAGATCGTCGGCGGCGAGGGTGTGGTTGGCCCCGCGGTCGTGACTGCGCTCACCAACGCGGGCTACACCGTGAACCGCACCGCCGGCAACGATCGCTTCCTCACCTCGGCAGCCGTTGCGCGCCGCGTGGTGGAGATCGCCGGTGACCGTCCCGCGCTCACCGCATTCCTCGTGAACGGCTTCGACTTCGCTGACGCGAACGCTGTCAGCCCGTATGCCTACAGCCAGGCGTTCCCGGTGCTGCTGACCGGCGCCACAAGCCTGCACCCCACAACCGCTGCGGTGGCCGAGGAACTCGGTGTCACGCACGTGGTCATCGCCGGTGGGCGGAGCGTGGTCTCCGATGCCGTCAACGTTCAGGCGCTGGCTCTCGACAGCGTGATGACCACTCATCGTGAAGGCGGCCTCAACCGCTACGAGACTGCTGCCGATGTGGCAGCGTACGCGGTAGAGATGTTCTGGGCCGACAACGCCACTGTGGGCATCGCCACCGGACGTGTTTTCGCCGACGCCCTCGGTGGTGGAGCCGCCATCGGTGCGCAGGGCGGCGTGCTGCTCATGACCGATAGCGTTGCGCTCTCGTCAGCCACTCAGGCGTACCTCGAGGATGCCGCCTCAGAAGTGCTCGACGTCGAGATCTTCGGCGGCACCGGCGCGGTCTCGGATGCCGTGAAGACGGCGATCGACAAGGCGCTGACCGTAGGCTAGGCTTTCTCGCTGCACGCAGTACCCACAGGGGCCCTCCGGGGCCCCTGTGCTGCGTTCGGGGCCCCTGTGTCGCGTTAAGAATGCTTGTCCGGCTCTGGTGAGAGGTCTGCGCATCCGTTATCCTTTCGTAATACGTTCGTCACGAAACGAGCGTAGGGTCTGCTACAAGGGTCCGCCACGAGCGGGCCCGGCGGTCGTCCCAGACAGCACGAACGACATACGGAGGGTAGGGATATGAAGCGCATCGCAGTGGTTCTGTCCCTCATGCTCGTCCTCGGCCTGGTGCTTCCAGGCTGCGCAACGGAGGGCGAAACTGAGGGAACGGAGACCTCTGGTGGCGAGACCACCTCGGGTGATCCGATCATCATCGGCTCGGCTCTCTGCCAGACCGGCATCCAGGCCCCGCTCGATGAGCCGGCGCTCCGCGGCGCTCAGCTCGCGGTTGATGTGCTGAACGAGCAGGGTGGCATCCTCGGCCGGCCCGTCGAGCTCCAGGCCATGGACGGCCAGAGCGATCCGGTCACCGTGGGCAACGTGGCCAAGCAGCTGATCTCTGAAGGCGCCGTGGCGATCATCGCTCCGAGCGACTTCGACTTCGGCGGTCCGGCCTCCCGTGAGGCCCAGGCTGCCGGCATGGTCGGCATCTCGCCGTGCGCCTCGTCCCCGCTGTACAGCTCCACCGCGCTCGGCGACAAGCAGTTCACGATGTCCATGTGGAACACCACGATGGGCGCCGTGATGGCCGAGTACGCGTACAACGAGCTCGGCTATCGCACCGTGTACGTCATCACCGACGACTTCATCGACTACACGAAGAGCCTCTCCGAGTACTTCATCGTGGCGTTCGAGGAGATCGGTGGCGAGGTCTTCTTCGAGGACACCTACACCCAGGGCCAGGCGGATGCGTCGGCGCAGATCGCCCGCATCAAGGACCTCCCCGAGCAGCCCGATTTCGTGTACGTCTCGTCGTACATGCCGGACCTTGCGCTCATCATCCGCACCCTGCGTGAGAGCGGCATCACCGTTCCGGTCGTCGGCGGCGACTCCTACGACGACCCGGCGCTCTTCGAAGCGCTTGGCGCGGAGTACGGCTCGGAGATCTACTTCGACACGCACAGCTATATGTCCGAGGAAGGCAACGCCAGGTACCCCGAGTTCGAGGCCGCCTACGAGGACAAGTTCGGTGACAAGCCGGACGCCGTGTGGATCCTTCCCGGCTACGATGCCGTGATGGTCCTCGCGGAGGCGATGGAGATCGCGGGTAGCACGGATGGTGCCGAGATGGCCAAGGCCATGGAGGACAACACCTTCGATCTGCTCACCGGTATGCTCGACTGGGGCGATGCCTCCACGGGCCATGAGCCCAACAAGGCCGCCGCAGTGGTCAGCCTCACCGAAGGTGTTCCGAGCTTCATCGGCTGGAAGACGCCTGAGTTCCTCCCCGCGCCGTAGTCGCGGGCGAACGCCTACGAACTGCAGGGGGAGGGTCCGCTCGCGGGCTCTCCCCCTGCACGATTCGCACCTGCACGTTGCTTCAGTAAGAGAACTCGGAGAACCGCATGCAACCTAGCGAACCGAGGGCCGTGAGCGTCTTGGAGGTACTGCACCTCTCGAAGTCGTTCGCGGGTCTGAAGGCCCTCGATGACGTGAGTTTCACGGTGGGTACGGGGGATATCCTCGGACTCATCGGTCCAAACGGCTCGGGGAAGACCACGCTCATCAACGTGGTGACCGGACTGCTTCCCGCTACCAGTGGCACTGTGCGCATCGACGATCTGGACATCACCAAGATGAAGGGCCACCGCGTGGCCCGCGCCGGTATCGGACGAACGTTCCAGACGGTCCGCCTCTTCCACGAGCTCACCGTCGTGGAGAACGTTGAGGTTGCGGCAGTGAGCATGGGAGAACCTCGCCGGAAGGCGGTCCATATCGCCCGCAACCTGCTGGAACAGCTCGAGCTTGAGCCACTCGGCGAGAAGCTTGCGAGCGAGATTCCTTTCGGGCACCAGCGCAAGCTTGAGATGGCACGCGCGCTGGCAATGCGCCCGAAGTTCGTGTTCCTCGACGAGCCTGCGGCTGGCCTGAACGAGGAGGAATCCGATGCGCTGCACGACTTACTCAAGAGCCTTCCGGAGCGCTTCGACATCGGCCTCGTGGTAGTGGAGCACGATATGCGCCTGATGATGAACCTCTGTCCGCGCTTGCACGTGCTCAACTACGGCAAGACGATCACCGAAGGAACGCCCGCCGAGGTCCG
>CAZOSR010000203.1:0-958 GCA_964582445.1 uncultured Coriobacteriaceae bacterium
TACGCGGAGCTCAAAGCGCATGCCGCCGGTCAGATGCGCGGCGTGATAGAGCAGCGTCTCACCTACGGCGCGGATCCCGCTCAGCACGTGCTCGTGATGTCGCCGGAGTCACGCCGTTCTGGCGACCCGCTCGTGTGCTTCGTTCACGGTGGCAGCTGGCGGTATGGCTCTCCGGCGCTCTTCAGGGCTGTCGGCCGGTTCTTCGCTGCTCATGGCTACACGGTTGCGCTGCCAGGATACCGTCTGGTCCCCGCAGCGGTGTTCCCGGCACAACTCCACGACGTGCTTGACGGGATCGCCGCTGCGCTGCAGTGGCGTGCCGGGGCGGGTCACGGCGACAGCCCCATCGTCCTGGCCGGTCAGTCGGCCGGGGGCCACCTTGCCGCGCTTGCCGCGTTCGACGAGCTCACCCGTGAAGAGCGCGGCCTCGGACATCTGCGGGTGGCGGGTCTGCTTGCCGTGAGCGGTGTGCTCGACCTCGAGGTCTTGTGCCCTGACCGTGCCGCCTGTCCGATCGTGCGCGACCTCATGGGGGGCGATGAGGGCTGGGAAGCTGCCGACCCCGCCCGCTTCGTCCACGGCGCGCCTGACGTGCCCATCCTGTGCCTGCACGGGTCGCGTGATCCGCTTGTGCCGGTGGAGGTAGCGGCATCGTTCGTGTTGCGCGCTAACGGCGCTGAAGGCGATCACGCAACATTCATCGCAGACCCCGGCGGACACCATGCCGATCTCACGCGCATCTTCCTCGGCGGAACGTCCCTCACACCGGGAATGCTCGAGTGGCTGGACGACGTCAGCTCCGTGCAACGCTGACATCCCCCAGCCACTCGTCCTGCCGACGTCAGTTCCGGGCGCCGCCGTCCCGACCCGCCCGGCCTGCAGCGTCCTTGCGGCGCATGCGGTGGTCGGTGACCTCAGTGAAGTGATACTTCTGAGAGAACATGTCGAGCACCTGGGT
>CAZOSR010000203.1:968-3800 GCA_964582445.1 uncultured Coriobacteriaceae bacterium
ATCCGCGTCGGATGCCTGCACGGTCGCCTCGAGGTCGGCGAGCTGCTCGGGGGAGTAGCCCATGGCGGGGAGAATCTCGGTGAGGTGTGCGAACTTCTCGAGTGTGTCCTTGATGCTGCCCACGGCGAACGGCCGCGGATCGATCAGCTCAGCGGCACCCGCACGCCTGGCGGCTATCGCCCCCGCACCGTACGGCATGCCGCCGTGCGTGACGGTCGGGCCGTCCTCGATCACCAGCACGCGCTTGCCGGCCAGCGCCGACTCGTCGACGTCGATCACGGAGTCCGTCTGGATCACCATTGCTGCCGGGTTGTAGTCGAGCGCCGCTGCCCTGAGCGCGGCGATATCCTCCGGGTCGGCGCTGTCCGCCTTGTTGATCACCAGGATGTCGGCGCGCAGGAAGTTGGCCTCGCCGGGATGATAGAGCCGCTCGTGGCCTGCGCGATGCGGATCGAGTGCCACGATCTCCAGGTTGGAACGGTAGAAAGGAAGGTCGTTGTTGCCGCCGTCCCATACGATGACGTCTGCCTCCTTCTCGGCTTCGCGCAGGATGCGCTCGTAGTCCACACCGGCCATCACCACGGCGCCCTCCTCGATGAGCGGCTCGTACTCCTCGCGCTCCTCGATCGTGCAGCCAAGGCGGTCGAGGTCTTCGAGCGAGGCATAGCGCTCGACGGCCATGGCGTTCAGGTCGCGGTACGGCATGGGGTGACGGATGTCCACAGCCTTGATGCCGCGTTCGCGGAGCAACTTGAACAGATAGCGGCTGATCCCGCTCTTGCCCACGCCGGTGCGGACGGCGCACACGGAGATCAGCGGCTTGGTCGACGTGATCATCGTGGGCTCAGCACCAAGAAGCGTGAAATCCGCGCCAGCGGCGATCACGGCCTGTGCGTGGTGCATCACGTACTCGTGTGAGACGTCGCTGTACGCGAAGACGACCTCGTCGATCTTCTCCTCGGCGATCAACTCGAGCAGAGTGCTCTCAGGCACGATCGGGATGCCCCCGGGATAGCGCGGACCGGCAAGCTCGGCGGGAAAGGTGCGCGAGTCGATGCCGGGTATCTGTGTGGCGGTGAACGCCACCACCCGTACGGACTCGTCGTCGCGGTAGCGGACGAGGAAGTCGTGGAAGTCGCGCCCCGCGGCCCCCATGATCACGATGCGTCTTTCGGACATACCGGCTCCAATCGTTATGCGGAACGACATCAAGATTATGCGCTACAAACGCCTACGCCTGACACCCATCGCGCGGATGTCTCGCCTTGTATGCAGGCTGGGCGGATACATCCAGGTGCGGGAGCAGTGTCGCATGTTCACCCGAGCGGCATCAGGGGTTCACAAGTTCTTCAAACCGCATGGCGATACTCATCACTGTAAGGCATTCAAGGATGCGATACTGCATCGAAGAGAACACCCAGGAGGTGTGTACCGTGAAGAGTACCAAGATGATCGCACTGGTCGCACTCGGCCTCACCGCAGGTCTGGTGCTCGGCAGCGTGGGCGTGTCCTACGCGGCGACCGATACCACGAGCGCGAGCCCGGTCATGGGAGCGGGCGTGCGCATGGGGCAGGCCATTCGCGATGCCGGCGCCCGGCTGATCGACATCGTGGCCGATCTCACCGGCCTGTCGGTCGAAGAGGTCCAGGCCCAGCGCGCCGAGGGCAACTCGGTCGCCGACATCGCCGAGGCCAATGGCGTATCCAGCGACGAGGTCGTCAGCTCTGCTCTCGAGAGCCGCAAGGCGCTTCTCGATGAGAAGGTCGCCGATGGCACCATCACGCAGGAGCAGGCGGATCTTGCCTACGACCGGATGACCGAGCGCCTCGCCGAGCGCGTGGCCACCGATGAGGCCGGACGGCCGAGCTGGGCCGGGCAGGGCGGCGGCCAGGGCGGCCGCGGTGGCCAGGGCGGCGGCATGGGCGGCCAGGGTCTCCGTGACGGATCCTGCATCGCAACACAGTAGCCCACACGCTCTATACATCACGAACGATCGCGAAGGGCGGCCCCAGGGGCCGCCCTTCCGCGTGTCCCGATTCATCGCGTCCCAAATAGGGGAGCGCCGTGCACCGCGACACCGTGTGTGCGGAGCGGTCGTGTGGCATCATTGGGGGACGGGAATCGTCCGAAGGGGAAGGTCGTGCCTGTATGGCCGATGAATCGCATTCGCTCGCAGTGCTCATAGACTTCGAGAACCTCGCTATCGGGATGGAACGCCCATCGGGTAAGACGGTCTCGGGGCGGACCTCCCGTGCGAAGGCGAACACGAGCGTGTTCGACATCAAGCTCGTGCTCGAGCGTCTCGTGGAGAAGGGCAAGGTCATCGTCAAGCGTGCCTACGCGGACTGGGGCCGCTTCAATCAGTATCGCGAAGTCATGCACGACTCTGGCATCCAGATGATGGAGATCCCCGAGCGCGGCAAGACGGGCAAGAATCACGCAGACATCCAGTTGTGCGTGGACGCCATGGACCTCTGCTACTCCAAGGAGCACATCGACACGTTCGTGATCGTCTCGGGCGACTCGGATTTCACGCCCCTCGTCAGCAAGCTCAAGGAGAACGGCAAGGCTGTCATCGGCCTGGGAATCAAAGACTCCACGAGTGACCTTCTGGCCTCGAGCTGCGATGAGTTCATCTACTACGAGGACATCGTGAAGGGCCCGGCCAAGCCCGCCGTGCCGGTGGCCGACATCCCGCGCGCCAAGCGTCCCGCGATGAACCTCATGATCGAGGCCGTCCAGGCCCTCCAGCGCGAGAACAAGGACGTGATGCTCGCCTCAATGGTGAAGGACACCATGCGTCGCAAGCAGCCGCAGTTCTCCGAGTCCAG
>CAZOSR010000204.1:0-3767 GCA_964582445.1 uncultured Coriobacteriaceae bacterium
CCACCCGGCTGCCGTTCGGAGAGACGCACCGGCCATATTGCACCCGCGCGCCTGTTTGCATTGTAGCACAGGCGGCGCGGCAGGAGAGGAACAGCATGGCAGACATGACCTTCTTCAACGAGCTCATGGTGCGCCGCTACAAGGACGCGCTCCTGGGCTGCTATGAAGGCACAGACCCGCTGAAATGCCCTCGCTGTGGGACCACCGCAGTGCCCTACTGCGTCCGCCTCGACACATCGGAACAGCCGCACGCTGGTGCCGCATTCTGTGCGCACTGCATGAACCAGCACGGCGCTGCCCACATCAAGTTCCTGCCAAAGCCGACCAGCACACCCAAACGGAAGTCCATCGGAACCGGAGCCCGATGGGCCGTCTTCGTGCGCGACGGTTGGCGCTGCGCCTACTGCCGACGCCACCGGACGCAGCTGGGTCATGACGAGTACCTGCAGGTGGACCACGTTGTTCCGGTGGCTCTCGGTGGCACCGACGACCTGGACAATCTCGTGACCGCCTGCAGCACATGCAACCTCGGCAAGGCGGCACAGAGCATCAAAGAGCACGAAGCCATAGAGGTGGGCTGAGTGGCGAGTTTCAGGAGCATCGACAGCGACATCTGGCAACACCCGGCATTTCGCAAGGCCGCCATGCACGTCCGGGAGGTGTTCCTGTACCTCTTCTCCTGCGCAGCAGACGACGAAGGGCGATTCCGCGCCGACCCGGAGGACATACTTGAGGCCGCTTTCTCCCGACGCCACCCGGTCACGGAGGCCGACATTGAAGGCGCCCTGGAGTACCTCGCAGAAACACGGCTGATCCTGCGCTACGGTGAGCATGGCGAGTACGGCTTTCTCCTCGGCTGGTACGAGCACCAGTACATCAAGAAAGACCGGAGATCGCCAAGCACCCTGCCGGAACCGCCCATCGCGTTCGCCTCCTGGCAGGCTGCCGATGACGTGCGGGAGAGGTACGCGAAGGCCGTCGGATGCCCGGCGGCGCGCGCCAGGTACCATGATGCCATCGCCTGGGCAGCCAACGAGAACGGACGTGTTATCGGTCTGGTACCAGCCTGCCACCAGCCTGCCACCAGACCGGTACCACAGTGTTACCCTGAAGTGGAAGTGGAAGTGGAAGTGGAAAGGGAAGGTACACCTTACGGCCTTAACGGATTCCCGCGTCCTGCGGACCCGGAGCCCATTGGACCCTCTCCCGAACCCTCGCCAAAGCCCGTCGTATCCCACACCCGAGCGAAGACGGACCGAGACCTCACCTACGAAGCCTGCCTCGGCGTGTTCGACATTGCGCCAAGCGACCTCGACGGAAAGCAATGGGCCACCTACGCCAAGGCCATGAACAAGCTGGTCGCGCAGACGGGACTGGAGCCGCTGCAGTATTGGGCAGAGACCGAAGCGCAGACCGGGCTGCGCGACCTTGGCAACGGCGCGAGGCCGGAGTCGAAGGTCCCGCAGGTGGTGCGCAGGGAGATCACGGCGCAGAGCTGGGCCGATGAGTTTGCGAAGCGTCGTGCGCCGCCATCCGGCCACTTCATCCTGCGCCATGATGGCGTGAAGCTGTACGAACGCGATTGGGACGAGAACGCCCGCTGTTTCGTGGCGCAGTACCGCAAGGCCCGCATGTGGGACGACGAGAGGGGGATGGCGACGAATGACAAGCGGCACCCAAGCCAACAAGCCGGAGCGCAGCCGACGGGTAGCTGAGGCCGTCAAAGGCTACCTGGCCCTGGCATGGGCCGTCATCCCGGTCCCTGAGGGCTCGAAGGCGACGAAGCGCCCGTGGGGCGAGTGGGCCACGAAGCAGCCGGGGCGTGCGGAGTGGCGCGCCTGGTGGCGCGAAGAGCCGTGCTGCAACCTCGCTGTCGTGTACGCCGGGAGCGCGGCACCGGATGGCAAGCAGCTTGTGTGCGTGGACACGGACACGGATGCTGCGGAGGCGTGGGTGAGGGCGCAAAGGCCATTGCCACCCACGGCAACGGTGAAGACGTCGAAGGGCTACCATCGGTACTTCTACGCGCCCGCGGACCGGGAGCACTTCGGCGGCACTGAGACGCTGCCGGAGGTGCGCGCAGGGGCACACTACTCGATGCTGCCACCGAGCATCCACCCGGATGGTGGCGAGTATGCGTGGTGCGAGGCGCTGGCGCCGGACGAGGCTGGCATCGCGGACCTGCCGCAGTGGGGCATCGACCTGATGCCGGTTGCCGAGGATGACCAGGCGGAGAAAGCACCGGCGCAGCCGATTGAGGACGTGCCCGTGGGGCGGCGCAACGACACGTTGTTCCGGCAATGCGCGCGGTGGCGAGCGGCAGACGTGCCAGAGAACGAGCTGCGCGCGGCTGCGAAGACTTGGAACGCGGAGCACTGCAAGCCTCCGCTGGACGCCCGTGAGGTTGAGACGTGCGTGCGGTCGGCGCTGCGCTATGCGCCTGGCACGTCGGTGCGAGTGCAGGAGGCGGTGCGGGCGCGCGAGTACGCGGCAGATCAGTTGGCGAAGGCAGCACCAGAGGCAGAGCCGGAGCGCGCAATCGCCGCACCGGAGCCTCTGGACC
Organism: uncultured Coriobacteriaceae bacterium; assembly: GCA_964582445.1. Lineage (GTDB taxonomy): Bacteria > Actinomycetota > Coriobacteriia > Anaerosomatales > Anaerosomataceae > Anaerosoma. Next base: position 2,564 of record CAZOSR010000204.1, read on the forward strand.
CGGCGGACGCGGCCTCGCTGGTGGCGTCGGTCGAACAGGCCGTGAACAGGGTCGCGGTCACGCATCACCGGATCGAGGAGGGCACGCCACCGGCTTTGCTGGCAGACATAGCCGGGGAGATGATCGAGGACTTCGAGCAGGAGCGCCTGAGCAAGCGGTGCATCCGGGGGCTGCGCACGGGCTTTGAAGACCTCGACTGGCACTTCGGTGGCTTCTGGCGGCAGAGGCTGATGGTTGTGCAAGGACCGTCGGGCTACGGCAAGACAACCTGGGCGGACCATTGCGTGTTCGCCACGGCGAAGGCCATCTTGGCGGAGCAGACCGGGGAGATTGTCGCGGTCTTTCTGCTTGAGGATACGAAGCGTAGGATCATCGACAGTTGGATGGGCTACGAGTACCAGATACCGAGATCGGCGCGGCGCGCCGGGTCTGAAGACTACATGACGCCCGCGATTGAGGAGCGGTTGGCACAGGGGTACTTCGAGTTCCCGAGGTTGCCGATAGCCGTCACGGACGACATGCGGGACATCGGGGCGATTGAGGCGCATGTGCGCAGGCTGTCCGAACAGCATCCTCTGGCTGGGGTCGTCGTTGACCACGCGCAGGAGGTCGAGGTGCCGAGGGGCAGGAGCCGTCACGAGGAGCTGTCGCAGGTGGCCCTGAGGCTTCGGGACCTCGCGGACAAACTGGAGGTCCCGGTGATGCTGCTCTCTCAGACGACGCAGAAGGACGGTGAGTACCACCCGGAGTACAGCAAGGACCTCCGGCAGAAGGCAAGTTTGTGCTTCATCGTGACGCGCGGTGAGGTCGGCATGACGCGGCAGGAGGCGGTGCTGAGCAACAAGACCACGGTCTTCTGCGACAAGTCGAGGTACTGCCCACCGAGCAATCCGCTGACGCTGGTGGGGGACTGGGACACGGGCCGTCTGTACACCGAAGACGAAGTGAACCAGCGTGACTTGGACCGATACCACGAGAACCGCAGGAGGCGCGACGAGTGAGCGGCCTTGACGCGGTAGCCGAGGAGGCGACGGGATGATTCGTCAGCCGAACCGATGGGACGTTCACTGCGACGGTGCCGGGTGTGTGGAGGTGCTGGTGTGTGAGGTCAAGTCGCCTCGGGCTGCATCGGACGCCGCGCTGGCTGCTGGCTGGGAGATCGTCGGGACGACGGCGCTTGGCGAGGGTGGCCCACTGTACGACT
>CAZOSR010000205.1:0-3764 GCA_964582445.1 uncultured Coriobacteriaceae bacterium
CGAGGAGTGTCGTGCGCTTCTCGGCCAGTTCGGTTTCCCGTTCAAGCGGTAGAGAAGACGCGGGCCGACCAGGTACCCTGGCGGCTCTCTTCGAGGAGGTTCGACAAGTGGCAAAGAAGTCGATGATCGCCAAGGCCAAGCGTACGCCCAAGTTCGCCGTGCGCACAGTCAACCGCTGCAACCGTTGCGGTCGACCGCGTGCGTACTACAGGCAGTTCGGTCTGTGCCGAGTCTGCGTGCGCGAACTGGCAAGCCGAGGCGAGCTGCCCGGTGTTCGTAAGGCGAGCTGGTAGGCCTTACCAGACCCGGGCGGACGGGTCCGAAAGGCGTTCCGGTCAAGGGCCGGGACGAACCGGCGGATGCGGGCAGTCCCGAATCATAGGAGGTAATCGAGAACATGAGCATGACCGATCCCATCGCAGATATGCTGACGCGGGTGCGGAACGCCAACAATGCGTTCCAGGCATCTACGTCGATGCCGTCGTCAAACAAGCTCGTCGCGATCGCCAAGATCATGAAGAGCGAGGGTTACATCGAGGAGTACGAGGTGATTCCCGGGGAGCCGCAGGCCACCCTTGTGATCACCCTCAAGTACGGCCCCAAGAAGCAGCGCACCATTACCGGGTTGCGCCGCATCAGCAAGCCTGGCTTGCGCGTGTATGCGAAGAAGGACGAGTTGCCGCGGGTTCTTGGTGGCCTCGGCATAGCAGTCGTTTCCACGTCGCAGGGTGTCATGACCGAGAAGCAGGCACGTGCCGCCGGTGTCGGCGGCGAAGTGCTCGCCTACATCTGGTAGTCGGACCGGAGAGAAAGGAGCACGCCGTGTCCCGTATCGGCAAGCAGCCCATCCCGGTTCCCGCCGGTGTGGATGTGACGATCGAAGGAACGACCGTGACGATCAAGGGCCCCAAGGGCACCCTGTCTCAGTCGTTCGACCCTGACATGCAGATCACGCTCGAAGAAGGCTCGATCTGGGTGCGCCGTCCGTCGGATGAGCGTCGCCATCGCAGCCTCCACGGGCTGACCCGGACCCTTGTCTCCAACATGGTCGTCGGTGTGTCCGAGGGCTTCCGTAAGGACATGGAGATCGTAGGTGTCGGTTACCGCGCTGCACTTGTCGGCACCGATCTCGATCTGTCCCTTGGCCTGAGCCACCCGATGATCGTGAAGGCGCCCGAAGGCATCACGTTCGAGGTGCCCGCGCCCACGAAGATCTCGGTCATCGGCATAGACAAGCAGCGTGTCGGGCAGATCGCCGCGGAGATCCGTGGCATCCGTCCTCCGGAACCCTACAAGGGCAAGGGCATCCGTTATGCGGGCGAGCACGTCCGCCGCAAGGTCGGTAAGGCCGCGAAGTAGTCGTTCTCGACCGCACCGGCGTGGTGCGCAGTGAAGGAGTCAGGACGGATCATGGATAAGTCGAAAGCGAAGGCAGCCGGTCTCGCCCGCCGCCAGCGCAGGGTTCGCGGGAAGATCAGTGGGACGGCAGAGCGGCCGCGCCTGCGGGTCAGCCGCAGCAACCAGCACATCTACGCGCAGCTCATCGATGACGTCGCCGGCGTGACGCTCGCGTCGGTCTCATCGATCGACCCGGATCTCAGGCAGGCACTGAAGTCCGGTTCGAACGTCGATGCGGCCAAGGCCGTCGGCGATGCACTGGGAAGACGTGCTCTCGAAGCCGGAATCACCGAGGTCGTCTTCGACCGCGGCGGACGCCTGTATCACGGGCGTGTCGCCGCGCTCGCCGAAGGCGCTCGCGATGCCGGCCTGAAGTTCTAAGAGACTAGGAGGATCCAGTAATGGCGTATGAAAGCAACGCTCCGGTCTCCGAGATCCAGGAGCGCGTCGTCTACATCAACCGTGTAGCCAAGGTCGTCAAGGGCGGCCGTCGCTTCTCACTGACCGCACTGGTAGTGGTGGGCGACGGTAACGGACGCGTAGGGGTGGGCATGGGCAAGGCCGCAGAGGTCCCCGTGGCCATCAAGAAGGGCATTGAGGACGCGAAGAAGAACATGTTCACGTTCCCGCTGTCCGGCACGACAATCCCTCACGCGGTCACCGGCGAGTACGGTGCAGGCAAGGTCCTGCTCAAGCCGGCCGCTCCCGGTACCGGCGTTATCGCCGGTGGCCCGGTGCGCGCACTGCTGGAACTCGGCGGCGTGCAGGACGTGCTGTCCAAGTCGCTTGGCACTAGCAACGCGCTCAACATCGTGAAGGCTGCCGCCGCAGGGTTGCAGGAGCTCAAGAGCCCGGCCGAGGTGGCCCACAGCCGCGGCAAGTCGGTGGCCGAGATCTACGGCAAAGAGGGGTAGTGCGACATGGCATCAGAGAAGATACTCAAGATCACGCAGGTCCGGAGCGCGATCGGCCTCCCGAAGGATCAGAAGGCGACCGTTCGTGCTCTCGGACTGAAGCGGATGCACGATACCGTGGAACAGGCTGACACGCCTGCGGTCCGCGGCATGATCTTCAAGGTCAAGCACCTCGTCCAGGTGGACGAAGCGTAACAGGGGCGAACACCCCGCAGCAGAGTCAGCCGGCGGCGAGCGGCCGGCAATCCCGGATGATCCGGGAGCAAGCGACAGAGGAGACATCATGCAACTGCACGACCTGAGTCCGGCACCGGGCTCCCGCAAGAACCGCAAGCGTATCGGTCGCGGCAACGCGAGCGGACACGGCACCACCGCTGGCCGTGGCGACAAGGGTCAGAACTCCCGTTCCGGCGGCGGCAAGGGTCCCGGATTCGAGGGCGGTCAGAACCCCCTGCATATGCGGATGCCGAAGCTCGGCGGGTTCAAGAATCGCAATCGCGTCGAGTACGCCGTGGTGAACGTCGGGCGCCTCGAGGACCTCTATGGGACCGGTGAGACCGTCGACGTCGACAGTCTGTTCGTCAAAGGCGTCATCAAGAGCAAGACCACGCCGGTCAAGGTGCTCGGCGACGGTGAGATCACCAAGGCGCTCACGATCAAGATCGACAAGGTCTCAGGACCTGCCCGGGCCAAGATCGAAGCGGCTGGAGGGACGGTCGATCTCTCGTGATCGATGCCATTCGCAACGCGCTCCGTATCCCGGACCTGCGCAAGAAGATCATCTTCACGCTTGGCATCATCGCGCTCTACCGCGTTGGGGCGCATATCCCGGTTCCCGGTGTCGATCCCGCATCGATGAAGGACCTCGTGAGCGGTGCGGGAAGCGCTCTCGGGCTGCTCAACCTCTTCGCAGGTGGCGCGCTTGAGAACTTCGCGATCTTCGCGCTCGGCATCATGCCGTACATCACCTCCACGATCATCATGCAACTGCTCCAAGCGGTCATCCCGACGCTGGAGCGTTGGTCGAAAGAGGGTGAAGCGGGTCAGCGCAAGATCACGCAGACGGCACGCTACATGACACTGGGCATCGCGCTGATGGAGTCTCTCGGCCTGCTGACCGTGTTCCAGGCTCCGGCAACCGCCGGCGGACTCGGGGTTGACTTCAACCTGCTCACCGAGATCGTCATCGTGATCAGCCTCATCTCCGGGACCGCCGCCATCATGTGGATGGGTGAGTTGATCACACAGCGTGGCATCGGTAATGGGATGTCCTTGCTGATCTTCGCGAGCATCGTCTCGCGGTTCCCTCAGACCGTCGTGGCGTCGTTCCGCGTCAACCCGTGGTTCATGATGCTCGTGCTTGCGATCTCACTCCTTGTGGTGGCCGCCGTCGTCTTCATGGAGGGTGGTCAGCGGCGCATCCCGGTCCAGTACGCCAAGCGTGTGGTTGGG
>CAZOSR010000206.1:0-3713 GCA_964582445.1 uncultured Coriobacteriaceae bacterium
CCGGGGGAAAGCCGGTATGCGTCGAGTTCAGGGCTGTACACGAGAGCAGTGCGCACGAACCATCCTCCAGCTGATCGGCCCTCCCCTGGAGAGCATCCCCAGAGGAGGGCCGACACTCACGCTGTGCCGATTGCGCTGCGTCACGCGGGTGAAGCCGCGAGTGCAGTCCAACCAGTATCACATGGGCGCCCGGCTACTTCCAGGGCTCCAGGGTAGCGGCCAGCTTCCCCGCGTACAGGCCGAGCACGCCGCCTGCGCCCGTGGCGAGGCCGTACTGGTAGTGGTTTCCGACGATTGAGCGCAGCGTAACCTCGCCGACGCCGAACAGGCGTGGGATCGGAAGTTCGTACTGATCGACGATGTAGCAGTCCTTGTCGATTCTGAAGGAGGTGGCCGGGTTGTAGGCGAGCCATGCGGTGTTGGCAAACGCGTAGAAGGGGCCCTTCTCGATCTTGGTCACCGGCGGAGTGCCCGTGCCAACCATCGTCTTGCGACCGAACTGCTGGTCATAGCCGACGGCATCTATGTCCGCATTGTAGCGGGCAACAGTCTCAGCGAGCTTGGGGGCCTTGATCTTCTCGCCGAGCTCTTCGATCGTCGGAGCGGATACGAGCAGTGCGATCGTGTCCTCCCCGAGACCTATCGGGGGTCCGGCTTGAACCGCCAAATCGTATGCTGTCTGGTCGATGATTTCGTACAAGATCGGAATGCCATCGACGAGCGGCTGTTTCAGTGTTGCGGCCGTCATCTCGTTGCACCAATAGAGGTCCTCAGCGATGTAGCGCTCACCATCCAGGTTGACCTGGATTGCGCCGTACAGGAAGAGCTCCGCGTAGCCCTTCATGCCGGTTGATCCGGGATACATGCCCTGAACAGAGTAGATCCACGGACGGCCGTCGAAGTAGCCGCCGAGCTGAGCCACTGCTTTGTGTCCTTCGCCATCGTGACCGGGGCAGGAGAGTGCCTGCACGGCTCCAAGACCCACCACGCACTCCTCAAGCATCGGTGCGCTGCGGGTGAAGCCACCAGTCGCCATGATGACGGCTTTGTTGGCCTTGAAGTACAGCGGCGCGCCGTCGCCCTTGATTGCGGTCACACCGGCGACCTCGCCTGCAGGATTGACGACGAGCGCACGGCCTGATGTGGAGTACATGAAGGATGCTCCAGCGCCCTCGGCAGCCTCTTCGATGATTCGTTGGTGCTCTGCAGGATTGACCGTGTGGGAGCGGGGAATCGTTGAGCCTGGCGAAGCACTGATGTTCGCCTGGAAGGGCACTCCCAGGGACTTGATCAAGTCGTAGTACTCGAGGTTGTGATCAGCGAATGTCCGAACGGCGTCGGGTACTCCGGTCTCACCCCAATCGAGGATGTCCTGATACATCTGGTCTGCAGTATCACTGATGCCAGCATCGCGCTGCTCTTGAGTGTCGGCGAACATGATGAATCCACCGCAAATCGCCGTTGACGAATTGGCTGAGGTCGTCTGGCTCTGCAGGACGAGTACCTTCGCACCCGCTTCGGCCGCGCCGTACGCCGCTGCACAGCCGGCACCTCCACCGCCGACGACGATTATGTCGAACTCCTCGTCCCATTTCTGGGGGAGCTGTGTGACTACGCTGCCACTGCAGCCTGGCAACAGGCTGACTGCAGCGAGTCCGCCACCGGCTACTGCGGCGGTGCGCAGGAAGTCACGGCGTGACAGCTTGGAACCGTCGAGATTCATCCTTGCTCCTTCCGTCAAGATGTGCCCGTGATGTGCGTTGGCGTAGTGAATCCGCCGAGTGCCTGCCTCTCCTTCCGCTAGCCAGTGACCCGCATGTAAGCCGAGGTCATTGTGGACCCCTACACCGAACACAAGATTGCGTCGCCTTGACTTGAGTGTCAATATGGCAGTAATCGAGAATCGAGAATGCGGAAATTGATAATCAATGTGCGACGATTAGGTCCAGAATGGCTCCGTTTAGGTGGCATCTTGGTAACAAAACAATGACATAGGCGCATGGTCAACGGTTGTTGATACTCAGTTATCGGTTCTTGATACTTGTTCGGAATCCGGAGAGCGAGGCAAGCGAATGCCCGGGGAGCGAATCGAGCGGCTGATGGAGTTCATCCATGATGAGCGTCTCGCGCGAATACGTTCGCGGGCCGCGCGTGAACCGCTGCCTTACAATCAGTTTCTGTCGGAAGAGATGCCATCAGGATACGCGCCCGAAGAGGTTTGGACGGTACTTACAGCACTCCGGCGTCAGACGGCCATCCTCTTGCCGTTCAAGGCCTATGTGTGGTCTGTGGCGGACGCATGGTACACACCGACAGAGTCCATGTCGATTCAACTCCGGGAACTGGAGGCGCTCACGCACTCGGGATCAGCGCTGGACATCGTCACCGCCGAACGCACGAGTAGGTACTTTCTCGTCCAACCTATGGTGGAAGAGGCTGTCGCCGCTGCCTGGCGTGACGGGCTTGATGTCTCGTATGAGGTGGTCCGGGAGGTGCTGCGAAAGGAGCGACCCCCGGCGTCTCCAGAAGAGCGCGTGATGTTCAACTGCCACGAGGTCGCTTTCGACATGGATCGCTATCTCTCGCGCCGAATCACCCGGGGACTGATCGAGGAACTCTACGAACGTGTCATCGAGGGCGCCGAGTCACTCGCGCCGACTTCTCGGCCGCGGCTCGTTGAGGTGGTCAACAACGGTGAGGTGGACTCCGATGCGGTCCTCGGGCTCATCTGCAAGATGGGCAACGGTGACTCGATCGACCCCATGATGCACCCCATCATCAGATCGCTCTCGATGGCATGCATGTTCTGGGACTTCCGACCGTTGCCACGCTGGAACGCCATCATCGAGCTTCTTGTTCGTCGCATATATCTTGTCCGAGTGGGCTATCCAGTTCTCAGGTACGTTCCGTTTTCAAAGGCGAGTCTGGACTGGGAACAGGGACGCATACACCCCCCGGACGTATTGTGTAGCTTCGCTCAGGTCAATCCGGACTGCGGTGAGGGTCGAGACTGGACGTTCCACTTCTTCGTGAACCTCCAACTCATCCTCGCTGAGCTCAACGCACTGGAGCGCACCGTGTCAGCGGTGCGCGAGCGCGATGAACACCTGCAGGAGTTGTTGAGTCATGACCCGGCGATCAATCATCGACAGCGAGCGATTCTCAACCAGGCGCTACGGATGCCCGATACCGAGCATCGGATCGAGCCACATCGCAAGTTGTACGGTATTGCGTACGCAACCGCGCGCGCGGACTTCCTTACCCTGACTGACCTCGGTTTCCTGTTGAAGGAGCAACGCAACAAGACGTTCGTGTTCCGAGCGCATCCGAACCTGAGGGCACTCATCGAAGCGCATGAGGTCAGTGGGGGGCGTCTCGGATCCGCAGAGAGGCGGCGTCAGGGCTGATGTCGGTGGCCGTCCAGCCGTCTCGGCTTCTGGCTCCCCGGGGCGTTCGTGCTGGATCGTAGTGTCCAGCATGTAGTTCAGGGCAGGATTCTGAGCCGGAACAAGCGAGAAGCTCGTTTCATCGACTTCAGTATCGAGGCATCCCGTGTATGACGACATCGACATTCACGGGATCGTGCACACCTCAGAGGTTCTCCCGGGTCGCTGGCCGCGGTGTCACGTGTATGACTGCCCCGAGCGTCTCCATAGGTGTGCACCGTTCCCCGTACGGATGCGGCCGCTCAGGGAAATGCCGGACTGAGAGCG
>CAZOSR010000207.1:0-3676 GCA_964582445.1 uncultured Coriobacteriaceae bacterium
AGCAGAAGCTCCTCGATCTCTACCAGTGGCTTGAAGTACGCGCCCGCTGACCCGCCCCCGCGGCCTCTCCGTTACTATTGAGCCGTGAACACCTCGGCTCCCAGGTTCTCGATCGTGATGCCCGCGTACAACGCCGCGGCAACGATTGGCGACGCCATCGAGTCCGTGCTGGCGCAGGAGGGCTTCGAGAGCTGGGAGCTGCTCATCACCGACGACGGTTCCGTCGATGACACGCTTGCGATCGTGCGTGGGTTCGCCGCTCGTGATCCTCGTGTGTCGGTCACGAAACAGCCCAACGCTGGTGCGGGTGCTGCCATCACGGCTGCGGTCAAGCGAGCGTCCGGCGAATTCATCGTCCAGCTCGGAGCCGATGATGCGCTTCTTCCTGAGTATTGCCGCCGCACCGGCGCGTTCATCCGAGAGCAAGCGGGCTTCGACATCTACGCGTCTGACGCCTACCGGCTGTTGCCCGATGGCCGGCGTGTTCGCTACCACGAGGGTTCCCGGTTCTCGCAGGTGTTCTCGCTGACGGTCGACGACATGCTCGACGCCCCGCTGATCTTCGGCACTGCCGCGTTCCGACGTGAGTGGTTCGATCGCATCGGCGGCTTCCGCACCGAGTACTACAACGAAGACTACGACTTCTGGCTGCGGGCGATGATCGCGGGGGCGCGGCATATCTACCAGCCCGTTCCGCTCGCCTTGTATCGAGTGGTGCCCGGGCAGAAGACCTCAGACGGCATCAGTGCACGGGAGGGCGACATCGCTGTGTTGCGCAGCGCGATCGCCGAGGGTGGCCTCTCGGTGCCACAGGTCGCGCATGCGGAGCGCACGATCGCGCTGCTGGAGAAGAACGTCGCCTTCCGCAGGCGGGTGCTGGAGCTCATCAGCCCTCGACTCGCATCGGGCGTCTTCGCGCTCGCGCACCGGCTCGCCTGGTTCGTCCGCCCGCATCGACGCACGGGGGCATGAGCGTGGTCACTCGCATACCGAGGGTTCTTCTTGTGGCGGCCGCCACCTCCACCACCGGTGGTGGGGAGCGGCACGTGGCCGACCTCATACGAGGCCTGCCCGAGGCCGGCTTCGAGGTAGAGCTGCTGGCCCCTCCGGGCGGCGACATCAACGTGCTCGCGGCGTCGCTCGGCATCGTCACGTACGCGGCTGACATCGCCGGGACGCGCCTTGCCGGGCTCTCGGCCGCACGTGCGGCTATCGGCCGCTCGAACCCCGATATCGTGCACGCGCACGGTTCTCGGGCTGCGTTCTACACGCGCCTCGCTGACCCGAGAGCGCGTGAGCGTGTGATCTACACCGTGCACGGAATACACACCGACCGCGCGGGCTCATCGCTGAGGCGCAGCGCATTCACGGCGATGGAACGCGCTCTTGTCAGGCGCACGCGCCACTTCGTGTGCGTATGCAAGGCGGATATGGCTCACGGTGCCGCTCTTGGCATCCTCGAGTCGGCGCGCTCATCGGTGGTCTACAACGGTGTCATGCCGGCGGAGAGGGTCGCGACCGGCGGGTTCCGCGCCGAACTCGGCATCGGGCCGGAGACGCCGCTCGCGCTCTCGGTGGGCCGCTACTCTGAGCAGAAGGACCACCCCACGCTCCTGCGCGCCTGGGCACTTGTCCGCGATCGCATGCCCGAGGCGGTGCTCGCGCTCATCGGCTCCGGAACGCTTGAAGCCGAGGCGCGTGCACTCGCGGGTTCGCTCGGCCTCGGGCAGAGCGTGCGCTTCTGCCCGACCCGCCCTGACCTTCGCCCCGCCTATGCCGACGCCGATGTTCTTGCGCTGTCGTCGCTCTGGGAGGGTCTGCCATACGTTGTGCTCGAGGCACTTGGAAGCGGCACTCCGGTGGTATCCACAGCTGTTGACGGCATCCCCGAGGCGGTCACGCACGGCCAGACGGGGCTGCTCGTAGCCCCGTCGGCCCCCGAGCCGCTTGCCTCGGCACTCGTCGACCTGCTGTCCGATCGTGATCGTTCGCGTGCGATGGGGGAGGCGGGCCGTGCGGATGTGCCGGAGCGTTTCGGCCTGGAAGATATGATCGAGGGGCTTGCGAGCGTATACCGCGGCGTGCTGGGTCGGCCGTCGCCGTGAGAGGAGAGCGAACGTGACTGAGACCGTGAGGCTGGGTGTCATCGGCGCTGGCAACATGGGGACGCTGCACACACGCGTCGCCTCGGACAGCCAGGGCGTTGAGTTCGTGGGACTATTCGATGTGGATACGGCCAAGGCGGCTGCCACAGCGGCTCGATACGACACCGTCGCCTTCGAGTCAGCTATCGCGCTCATCGACGCGTGCGACGGCGTGATCGTGGCGGCACCGTCCACGCTCCACCACGAGTATGCGCGCATGTGCATCGACGCAGGCACCGGCGTACTGGTGGAGAAGCCGGTAGCCATCACCGTGGCCGAGGGCGAGGACCTCGTACGTCGCGCCAGGGCTGCGGGCGTGGTCGCTCACGTGGGTCACATCGAGCGATTCAACCCCACCTTCAGTGAGGTCGCACGGGTGCTCAGCGGCCGTACTCTGCGCTCACTCGCGCTCAGGCGGACGTCACCGTTCACGCCACAGGCACAGGATATCGATGTGACGCTCGATCTCATGATCCACGACCTCGATCTCGCGCTCACACTTGCCGGTTCGGCGCCGGCGAGTGTCGCCGCCGAGGCGCACACGATCCAGGCGCGCAAGCCCGATCTTGTCACGGCCCTCCTTGGGCTCGACAACGGCGTGTCGGCGGTTCTTACCGCATCCAAGGCGTCCTTTGAGAAGGTGCGCGTGATCGAGGCGCACGCGGACGATGCATCGATCCGCGCCGACCTGCTCACGCGCGAGGTGTGGGTGCATCAACGCATAGACGATTCGTACCGCGAGGATGGCTCCTTCATCACCTACCAGCAGCAGACCGTCATTGAGCGCATTTTCGCCGCGCCCGTCGAGCCGCTGCGCGCCGAGCAGCGTGCGTTCACCGACGCGCTGCGGGGGCAGGGCGATCGTGGTGTCGGCCTTGCCGAGGCGACGCTTGCGCTTGACGTCGCACTCAAGATCATCGCAGCGTACGGCGAGTAGGCTCGGGTACTGCGTTCCCCCTTCGATTGGCCCCCCGCGCGCCGATGCGCGACAATAGCCGCACACGCCCATGCCCGGCCCCACGCGAGGAGGAGTCAGCTCATGACCACTTCGGCTATCCGCTTCGGTACCGACGGCTGGCGCGCGGTGATCGGCGCCGACTTCACGTACGACAACCTCCGCCGCGTGGCAGACGCCGCCGCTCGCGTGATCACCGTGAGCAACCCGGGCGGCCTCGTGCTGGTGGGCTACGACACGCGCTTCGAGGCGGCGAGCTTCGCCCGAGCCGCCGCCGAGGTGCTCGCGGCTCGCGGCCTACGCGTGCGGCTTTCGGACCGCTACCTTCCCACGCCCACGCTGTGCTGGGCCGTCGCGCACGACGATGAGGCCGTTGCCGGTGTGATGCTCACGGCAAGCCACAATCCCGCGCCGTACCTCGGCTTCAAGCTCCGCATGGCCGATGGTGGCGCAAGCCCCAAGAGCTTCACGGACAACGTGGAGGCAGTGCTCGCCGAGGAGGTTCCGCAGCCTGATGCCGAGGCCGCCACTCGTGTGGAGACCGTCGATCTCGTGAGCCCGTACCTTGAGGCGCTGC
>CAZOSR010000208.1:0-3663 GCA_964582445.1 uncultured Coriobacteriaceae bacterium
GCGCACCGGCTACTACCACCTGAAGCAGAACTCCGTCCCGTCCGATGTCGGACTGAACGGGGCGGTTCGGGCGGGACAGATCATAGGTGCATGCGGCGCCTCTGGATACGTCTCTGACGAGCACTTGCACTTCTCCCGGTTCAGCACCGCCGGTACATCGATTGCCCTGACCTTCGCAGACGTCGGCGTACCTATAGCCGGGAGGTCGTACACATCTGGGAACGTCTACCAGCAAGTTGTGATACCCGCGAACATCAAGGTGCCCGGGTATGCCGGTTTCGCCAAGTACGGAACCGCGGAGGGGTGGCGCGCTATCGGTGGTGGCCTCTACGGCACCGGGCTGTGGACGTACAGCGGGAGCGGCGCCCGTGACAACTACGCGCGCTGGACATTCGACCTCACGAAGATCAACGGCACTCGCAAGTACAAGGCAGAGGCGTATGTCACATCAACGCACGCGGGCACGACCGCGGCAGACTACCACATCAACACTGCGAGTGGCCTCGTGCACAAGTCGGTCAATCAACGCGTGCTTTCGAATCAATGGGCGAATCTCGGCAGTTACTCCTTCGCATCAGGATCAGCCTGGGTAGAGCTTGATGATGTGACCGGGGATGGAGCAGGTCAGGAGATTGCATTCGATGCGATCAGGCTGACGCCGTACTTCAACCTCAAGTACATTGCGGGCACAGGCGGCACCATTGTGGGGACCACGACCCAGAGCATCCTATCCGGCGGCAGCGGCACTGCCGTCACCGCCAAGCCCAACACGGGATTCAGATTCGTCAAGTGGTCTGATGGCTCAACCGCGGCCACCCGTACCGACACCAGCGTCCGCGCGGACAAGACGCTGACGGCTAGCTTCGAGGCGCTGGGGCTTACTGTCACCCAGATCGCGGGCACAGATCGGATCACCACGGCAATCGAAGCGTCGAAGAAGGCCTTTCCGTCTGGTGCCTCAACCGTTGTGATTGCCACCGCGTTGAACTGGCCAGATGCTCTCGGCGGCTCTGCTCTCGCCGGTGCGATGCGTGGCCCCATCCTGCTTGTGTCTCCGAACTCGCTCTCGCCTGCCGTGGCCGCAGAGATCGACCGTCTGAACGCTACCAAGGCCATCATTCTGGGCGGAACAGGTGCTGTGTCGAACGACGTCTATGCGGCGCTTGACGCCCTCAGTGGCGTTTCCGTAGAGCGCCTTGCAGGGGCAAACCGCTACGAGACGAGCGAGAAGGTCGCTGCGCGCACGATCACGGAGATGAAGGCCAGGTCGACGTACTCTGGCAGGGCGTTTGTCTCGACAGGACAGAACTTCCCGGACGCACTTGGTGCTTCACCGTTGGCGGCGGCCAAGGGTTGGCCTATCTACCTCACGAATCCGGCCGCCGGCGACAACTCGGCACTCGCGACACGCATGAAATCCGTCGGCGTCACCAATGTGGTAGTCCTTGGCGGTACAGGCGCCGTCAGCTCTGCGATTGAGTCCCGGATGAAGGCAACGATAGGTGCGGCCCTGCGGATCGCGGGCGATACACGGTATCAGACAGCAGCGAATGTTGCCTCGTACGGAGTGAGTACCGCCGGGCTCTCTTGGAATCGTGTTGGGGTGGCGACCGGTCAGGACTTCCCGGATGCGCTAGCGGGTGGCGTACTTCAGGGGGTCAGCGGGAGTGTCATGCTGCTCACGCCTTCAAGTGGTCTGGATACGAATGCGAGGGCTGCACTCGTGACCAACAAGGCGACGATCTCTGAGGTGCGCTATCTGGGTGGCACCGGTGTCGTCACCACAGCCGTTCGTGCTGAAGTCGAGCAGGTTCTTCGGTAAGAGCGCATCTGTCACGACTCGGTGGACCGGGGACCTTGAGTGGCTCCCGGTCCACGGCCGTGTCTGGGTCGCACGTCAGCCGACGCGCGCACGTAGGCCCGCTCCCCATCGTGTTACCGTTGCATCGGGAGGTGGTGTCGCAATGGCAGCGGAGAAGTGGACCGGTGTGCCGGTGAAGACCAGGGCGCTCGTGATCGACCCGGGTACGATGACGGTACTCTGGGCCAACGAGGCCGTTACGGAGGCTCCCTCGCAGGCGGCAGGCACGGTGCTCGGCGCTCCAGCAGAGCAGGCCATTCCGCTCGCCGGTCGACTCGGCATCGAATCAGTGGTCGAGCATGTGGCTGCCACGGGCGAGCCGTTCCATGTGCATGCCGATGTGATTCCAACGCGGAGGGGCAGCATGGTGCTCGCGATCTCCGTGTACCGGTTGCCTGACGGCACTGTGCTGGTGCTCGCCGAGGACTCGTGGGAGCATGCGGCCCGCCAGAACGCTGGCGCGTCGGGACGCGCAGCACGAAGTGGTCACTAGGGGGTTGTGCTGATCCGTTCTAACAGCCCGTAGCCTCCTAGTGGAGCGCACGTTCCTTCTCAAGGCCGAGGCGAACGGCCACGTTATCGAGAAGGTCGTCCATAGAATGGCGTTCAGCCATCCAGCGCTGCAGCCCCACGGACTTCGTGCCGTCGGAACGCTTGACCCACACCGTGTGGGTGGCGTCGCAGGAAACGGTGCAGCCGTATGCGGCGAATCGTTTGATGCACGCAGCCTCGATCCCGCTGCCCCCGTCGTCGTAGATCACCACGGGTTGGTCGGCTTGAGGCTGTGCATTCTGCCTGTGTCTGAGCGGCTGCGCCATCGATACCTGCCTTGAATCGTGCGTCCACCTTGCGTCTGCGTGCAGTGCCCGTGAGCGACGGGAGCGGATCGAGAGGAAGCGTTGCACTGCGAGCGGATGAAGATTTATCATATCACAACTTGTGAACCATTAGTCTTCTGTGATGTAATCGTGCGCCGATGATTTGAACGCGATCTTCCGAGAGGATGTGCATGGTTGAGTCCCCCCGCGCGCGGGATGAGCGCGCAATAGCGCGCTCGCTCCACGCCGTCAACGAGGAGCTCCACAAGGTCAACCTGCCTGCCTGGCTGAGACTCGGTCTGCCGGCAGCTCAGCTGAAGGCGCTCGTGACCATAGCGAGCACTGACGGGCTCTCGGTCAAGGGTCTCGCCACAAGCCTCGGCATCGGCGAGCCTGCATCAAGCCAGGTCGTGGAACAGCTGGTCAGGCGAGCGTTGGTCGCCCGGGCCGAGG
Source organism: uncultured Coriobacteriaceae bacterium (assembly GCA_964582445.1). Taxonomy (GTDB): domain Bacteria; phylum Actinomycetota; class Coriobacteriia; order Anaerosomatales; family Anaerosomataceae; genus Anaerosoma. The sequence continues at coordinate 3,133 of CAZOSR010000208.1, forward strand.
ATCCAGCCGATCGGAGACGCGTGATTGTGACGGCAACTGCTGCCGGCACGGACCTTGTGTCGGAGTTGCGGCAGGGACGGCGAGAGCACGTGCATGAATGGCTCGCTTCTATGAGCGACGAGGACGTCCATGCGCTGGCTCGCGGCCTGGACTCCCTCGCCCAGGCGGCACTCGGGCCGGACGAGGCGTGATTCTCGATGAGCGCTATCGCCTGATCGAGAAGCCAGGCAATCCCTCAGGCGTCTCCCAGGTCACATCCACGTGTTCGACCACCGCTGCGGGCGGACCCGCGTAGCACCATGCGATCGCTCGATCGACAGCGGCGCGGGGACCCTCGAAGACGGCCTCCACGCCCTGGCTCGTGTTGCGCACCCAGCCCGACACACCGAGCGTACGTGCGGTCTGTGTGGTCGACGCACGGAAGTACACGCCCTGCACCAGCCCCCGGATCACGAGACGCGCACGGACCACGGAGTCGTCCGCTGCAGCAGGACCGCTCATGAGCAACCTCCGTGTCGTCTGGTGACGCTA
>CAZOSR010000209.1:0-3654 GCA_964582445.1 uncultured Coriobacteriaceae bacterium
TTCGGCGTTGACCGACACGTAGAGGTCGGGTTTCTCGGCCTTTGCGAACGCCACACTCTCACGGATGGTATCCAGAACCCACGCCCGGTCTTTCATGAGCTTGGTCTGGATGTGTATGTCGCTCGTGGCGAGAGAGATCGCGATCGCATCGACACCGCAGTCGATGCTCGTCTTGATGTCGACGGTATTGGCGCGGTTCCAGCCAAGAACCGAAGCCCTCAAGCCGAGGTGTGCGATCTCCTCGATGGTGTCGCGCTCGTCACCGCCCATTGCCGCGATGCCTGCCTCGATCTGATGCACGCCGATCTCGTCCAGCAGGCGCGCGATCCGCACCTTCTCCTTATTGGCGAACACCACGCCGGCGGTCTGCTCGCCGTCACGGAGTGTTGTATCGTCGATGCGCACCCGGGATGCCCCGAGGGTGCTTTCCATCGGCAGGTCCTTCGCGAGCTCGCGTTCCACCATGGCTCCTTCGTGTACGGGGCGGTCGCCCCTGGCGCCTCTGCGGGCCGTGCGCGACCATTACAGCAGCAGGTGCCGCGACGGAAGTGATAGTGTACGGCACCGGTCCGTCATGCGTCCACGCGAAAAGACACGTGTAACACAATCGCAATAGAGTGTGACCGAGGCCAGGACATGCACGCGAACGAACGGCCGTGAGTCAGAGGAGCAGGGACCGGAACATGGACATCAGAGACGTCACCTCAGCGGATGCCACAGCGATCGCTGAGATCTATAACCATGCTGTGCTCACCACAACGGCGAGTTTCGACCTAGAGCCCAAGACGGTCGACGACCGACGGCTGTGGCTCGAAGCGCGCTCCCCCGTACACCCGGTGATCGTTGCCGAGATCGATGGCACCATCGCGGGTTGGGGCGCCCTCTCCCCGTACTCCGAACGTCCAGCCTATGCCGCCACCGCCGAACTCTCCATCTACGTGCACTCCGCGTACCGCGGACTGGGCGTGGGTCGCACACTGACGCGAGCGCTCATCGAGCGAGGACGCCTCGCCGCGCTCCACGTGCTGCTGGCGCGCATCTGCACCGAGAACGAGGCGAGCATCGCGATGGTACGCTCGCTCGGATTCACTGAGGCTGGCACGATGCACGCCGTCGGGCGCAAGTTCGGAAGATGGCTCGATGTGGTCACCTGGGAATACGACCTCGACGCACCCCGCGTCGATGCGGCCGCTTCGGGGGACACTCTGGGGTGAAGGCCGCTACGAGCGCGAGGAGGATGGTGCAGATGAAGGCGAACGTCGACCGTGACCTGTGCATCGGGTGCGCGCTTTGCGAGCAAACGTGCCCCGAGGTGTTCCGCATGGGCGAAGACGGTCTCGCGATGGTGATCGATGACGATCCCCCTGTCGAAACGTACCCGGATGTCGAGGGCTGCGTGGAGCTCTGCCCCGTGGCCGCCATCAGTGTGAGCGGCGTGTAGCGCCTACCGGGCCCTCGCCGCAACAGCCAGTCCGTACAACTCCTCAAGCCGGGTCACCACGGACTCAAGGGCGTGCTCCCGTACGTCCTCACGTCCTGCGGCGCCCATCGACTCACGAAGTCCCTGATCGCCCAGCACGCGTGCAAGCGCATCGGCCAGCCCTGCCACATCGCCCGGCTCCACCAGCAGACCGCCACGGCCCTCGCCCACGATCTCTGGGACCGCGAGCGCCCGCACCCCGACGATAGGCAACCCTGCGCTCATCGCTTCAAGGAGCACGATGCCCTGCGTCTCGATCGTGCTGGCCGTAACGAACGCGTCGTAGGTGCGGTATAGACGGCCGAGCGCGGCGCGATCCATGAACCCCCGCATCCGAACCTTTGCCCCTATCCCGAGCCGCTCCGCCACACGCTCGAGATGCTCACGCGCCGGCCCATCCCCGACGATGTCAAGCGTGCAGTCCGGTTCTCGTTCGAGCAACAGTGCGAACGCCTGCAGAACCTGGTCCACGTTCTTCTCGTGACCGAGCCGGCCGGCGTGCAGCAGTCGTCCCGTCCGTGCGTAGGAGGGCTTCCGTGCGACTATCGACGCGTCGATCCCATTGCTCAGGTACTCCACAGGCACCGTGACGCCATGGGACCGCAACTCATCCTGGAGTGTCACGGAGGGCGTGATGACCAGGTCGGCCCGGTTATACACGGTACGCGTGAACTGCCAGGCGAACCGTGTGGACAGCTCCATTCGCTCAGCCGAGGTCAGGTCATCCTTCACGCCCTCGGCCAGCGCAGCCACCTCATCGATCGCATCCCGCCCGTTCCGGATCAGTGCCGCAAGGCGATGGAACATGCCGGACGAGAACATCCGCTCGTAGACCATCGAGTCGATGACACGGTCCTGTAGGCTGTCCAGCCTGAGCAGCCGATGCGGCTCCAGATACTGCATGAAGTCCGGAATGTAGGTGTGATACGTCTCCACGACCGGCAGACGCATCATCCGCGCCGTCGCGAGTCCCGCCACCCCGACCGAGAGGGGCGTGTGGATATGCACGACATCAGGACCGAACCTCCGGAGCGTAGCCGCCACCGACGCCATCGAAGGAAGCGCGAGCCGCGTCGCCTTGTTGGATGACACGCTGAAGCTGCGATAGCGCTTGATCTGCACATGCGGCACCACATGCAAGATCGGCTTCCGGTACTTGGGGCAGATGATCAGCAGCTGATGCCCCCGGGCGCCGAGCAAGCGGGAGTGGGAGTCGATGCTCGTCACGACCCCGTTGACCTCGGGGAGATATGTGTCGGTGAAGACGGCGACGCGCATGGCAGGCCCGCTCAGCCGAGCGCAGGGGCGCCCGGCTCCTGCGCGCTGGCGAAGTAGGGGGAGAACGCCTCCGGGAGCGATGCCGGCACGACCCCACGCAGCCGCTCGGTGAAGTCGTGCGAGTCGAACGTGTCCCAGAAGACGACGCACCTCTCAGCAAGTGAGCCGGTCGCCGCCTCCTGCATCAGTGCTGCGAACGCGCGGCCGGTGTAGGTGCCGTCGAGGGTGAGTCCGTGCGCGCGTCCGAGTGCGACAGCGGCTTCCGCCTCCGGCATGGGTGTGCCGTATCCTGCACCGTAGAAGCCCTCCACGAGCGTGACCTTGGGCTTGATGTCGAGCACACACCCGCACGAGGTGTCCATACCGCAGATCACGTCACGAGCGTCCTCGATCAGCGCGTCGAGTCTGCTCGGCGAAGCCACCTCGGTGCTCGTCACACGAACCGCCCGCACCTCGGCATCGCATTCGCCCACTGCAAGCCCGATGGCGATTCCAGCCGCAGTCCCGAGCGAGCCGGCAGCCAGGTAGACCGCATCCGGCCTCGGCAGCACGCCCTGGAACACCTGCATCGCAAGTTCGAGCCCTGCGTCCATCATCCCCGTCACAGCGAGGGCGTTCGTACCGCCGTAGGGGATCACATACGGCGGCATGCCTGTCTCCTCCGTGCGCTGCGCCACATGCTCGGCCGCTGCGCTCATCGCCGAGGCGGCATCGTCTGCATGATGCATCACCGCCCCGAACGAGTAGTCGAGGAGCAGGTTGCGGCGAACGTGGTCAGATTCCGGCTGCGGCGTCAGGAACAGGTCGACGTGGAAGCCGAGCCGCTGCCCGTAGATGGCTGTGGCGAGCGCGTGGTTGGAGCCAACGCCACCAAAGGTGACCACCTCATGCGCACC
>CAZOSR010000210.1:0-3651 GCA_964582445.1 uncultured Coriobacteriaceae bacterium
GCCAGAACCTGCTCGGCAAGCGCGTCGACTACTCGGGCCGCTCGGTCATCGTGGTGGGTCCGGAGTTGAAGCTCCACCAGTGCGGGCTGCCCAAGATCATGGCGCTCGAACTGTTCAAGCCGTTCGTCATGAAGCGGCTGGTGGACATGGAGTACGCGCAGAACATCAAGAGCGCCAAGCGCATGGTCGATCGCGGGCGGGATATCGTGTGGGACGTGCTCGAGGAGGTCATCTCTGACCACCCGGTCATGCTCAACCGCGCCCCCACGCTGCATCGCCTCGGTATCCAGGCATTCGAGCCGATCCTCGTTGAGGGCAAGGCCATCCGTCTGCACCCGCTCGTGTGTACTGCGTTCAACGCCGACTTCGATGGTGATCAGATGGCAGTGCACCTTCCGCTTTCGGCGGAGGCGCAGGCCGAGGCGCGTACACTCATGCTCTCGACCAACAACATCAAGAGCCCGGCCCACGGCCGCCCGCTCACCGTTCCCTCGCAGGACATGGTCATCGGTCTGTACTACCTGACGACCGTGCGCGAGGGCGCGGAGGGAGAAGGCCGCTTCTTCGCCAGTTTCGCTGATGCGCAGCTCGCCTACGACAGCCGCGCCGATCTCGATCTGCAGGCTGTGGTCAACGTCAGGCTGACGGAGGACCTCGTCATAGAGACTGCGGCAGGCATCTTCGAGGAGAAGAGCGCCGGCGAGCGTATCGAGACCACTGTTGGCCGCATCACATTCAATCGTTCGCTCCCGGACGACTACCCGTTCATCAACCACGAGGTCGACAAGAAGGGTATCTCCCGCATCGTCGAGGACTGCTCTATCGTCTACTCGACCACCCAGATGGGCGCCATCCTCGATGAGGTCAAGCGTCTGGGCTTCCACTACGCGACGCGCGCAGGAGTGACTGTCGGTGTGTACGACGCAGCCGTTCCGGAGGCGAAATCCGAGATCATCGAGCGCTCCGAAGCGGATGTCGAGAAGATCGAGCAGCAGTACGACCGTGGTCTGATCACGCGCGACGAACGCCACCGCCAGATCGTGGATGTATGGACGCGCGCGACCGATGAGGTCGGGGACGCGATGGCCGCCAGCTTCGACAAGTTCAATCCCATCTACATGATGGCCCACTCGGGCGCCCGCGGTAACATCAAGCAGGTCCGCCAGCTGGCCGGTATGCGAGGCCTCATGGCGAACCCGAAGGGCGAGATCCTCGACCGTCCGATCAAGGCGAACTTCCGCGAAGGGTTGTCGGTCCTCGAGTACTTCATCTCCACGCACGGTGCTCGCAAGGGTCTCGCCGATACGGCGCTGCGTACGGCCGACTCCGGATACCTCACCCGTCGTCTGGTCGATGTCGCGCAGGACGTCATCGTTCGTGAGAGCGACTGCGGCACCGATGAGGCGATGGAGTTCCGTGTCTCCGACGACAAGGGACAGGTCGATCATGACCTTGTCGGCCGCTGTCTCTTGGAGCCGGCCGTGGATCCGAAGACCGGCGAGGTGCTCATCGACGCGGGTGAGTACATCAAGAACGACAAGGACCTGCACCGCCTGTCTGCCGCAGGGGTCGAGATCATTCACGCGCGCACGGTGATGACGTGTCGCGCTGCGCACGGCATCTGCCAGAAGTGCTACGGCTTCGATCTTGCAGCCGGTCGTCCGGTCGACATCGGTACTGCGGTAGGCATCATCGCCGCTCAGTCGATCGGCGAACCGGGTACGCAGTTGACGATGCGCACCTTCCACACCGGCGGTGTCGCGGGCGAGGACATCACCCACGGTCTCCCGCGTGTCACCGAGCTCTTCGAGGCCCGCAAGCCGAAGGGCCAGGCGCAGCTCGCTGAGATCACCGGTACGCTCGCGATCGAAGAGGGCGATAAGACCCGAACGCTCACGGTCACGGCGGAGGACGGCAAGGAGAAGGTCTACACCATCTCTCGCCGTGCGCGCCTGCGTCCGGGTGTCTCCGATGGCGCGACTGTCGAGGCGGGTGCACAGCTCACCGAGGGTTCGGTGAACCCGCACGACCTGCTCATCCTGCGCGGACCCAAGGCGGTGCTCGAGTACATCGTGCGCGAAGTCCAGGATGTGTATGCCAGCCAGGGCGTTGACATCAACGACAAGCACATCGAGGTCATCGCCCGTCAGATGATGCGCAAGATCTCGGTCACCGAGGCCGGCGACACGGCGTTCCTGCCGGGCCAGCTGGTGGATCGACTGCAGTATGAGGGCGAGAACGAGCGGGTCGTCGCAGACGGCGGCGAGCCATCGGACGGTCACTCCGTACTGCTCGGCATCACCAAGGCGTCGCTTGCGACCGACAGCTTCCTGTCAGCGGCCTCATTCCAGGAGACGACACGGGTGCTCACAGACGCTGCCATTGCGGGCAAATCGGACGAGCTGCTCGGCCTCAAGGAGAATGTCATCATCGGCAAGCTCATCCCGGCTGCAACGGGTATGAAGCGGTATCGCTCAGTGAAGCTGACCTATCGCGGTCAGTCTGCCGAGTGGAATGCCGAGGAGGGCGGCGGACCACTCCCGCAGTTCGCGCCGGATGAACTGCTGGAACTCGAAGCGATGCTGCCCGGGCCAGCGCTCGATGAGGGCGGCCTGACCGAGGAGGAGACGGAGGCGCTGTTCGCCGACTTCGACCTGGATACGACCGACGAGGTCATCGACGTCAGCGGTTTTGAGGGCGTTGTGTTCGATCCGAATGAGCCCGCGCCCGCTGTTGCCGAGGAGCCGGACGTGCGACTGTGCGAGGCGACGTTCGGTGACGGCACCCCGTGCACGCACCCCGCCAAGGAAGGCTCACGCTACTGCGGCGTGCATGCGAAGATGGCCGATTCGGACGGTCTGTGCCGCGCGTTCCGCGTTGACGGTACACCGTGCCCGAACAAGGCGAAGGACGGCCACTTCTGTGGGGTCCATGCCAAGCTAGAGGCGCAGAGTACGGACGCCTGAGAGCACTGTGCCGGCCCCGGGGTCGAGTGATCCCGGGGCCGGAGTATGTCGGCCCTCGGTCAGGCGCGCAGGGGAGTTTGGATACGCCCGGGTGCGTGGTGTTTGACTTGCAGGGACCGCTTTGTTAGAGTTGCGCGTTGCGACTACGCTCGGCGCCAAGGAACGGGCGCCGTGAGATAGGGCTCGACTGTGATCGATCGAAGGAGATGAGTAGTGCCCACCATCAATCAGCTCGTGCGCAAGGGCCGCGTTCAGGCCATCGACAAGAGCAAGACGCCGGCGCTGAAGGGCAATCCCCAGAAGCGCGGCGTGTGCACGCGCGTGTACACCACCACGCCCAAGAAGCCGAACTCGGCGCTCCGCAAGGTCGCCCGTGTCCGCCTGACCAATCAGATGGAGGTCACGGCGTACATCCCCGGAATCGGCCACAACCTGCAGGAGCACTCGATCGTGCTCGTGCGTGGCGGCCGTGTGAAGGACCTTCCGGGTGTCCGCTACAAGATCATCCGTGGGGCCCTCGACGCCGCCGGTGTGAACAAGCGCGCACAGGCCCGCTCGCGCTACGGCGTCAAGAAGCCCAAGTAGGTCCTGACTTTCCCCGGTCCGCCCGTGGTAGCGGGCGGACGTATCGTGTGAGTAGAGGAGTGAAGTATGCCAAGGCGCGCAGCCGCACAGCGCCGCGAGG
>CAZOSR010000211.1:0-3645 GCA_964582445.1 uncultured Coriobacteriaceae bacterium
GATGGCAAGCGCGACGAGAACAGCGATGAAGATCGCCACGACCGCGACTGCCTTACCCAGAATACCCTCGGTCGTTGCGAGATCACCGCCAAGGATCAGCCACGCTGCAAGCAGCTGCACGATGTTGGCGATACTCACCATAACGAGGGTCATGAGCGTGTACTTGGCGAGGAAGCTACCCCTGGTCTTGTTCCACCACTCTTTGATCATGATGCTCTCCCGTCACGTGACTCGCCGATGGGCTCCAGGATCTTCTCGATGTTCACGACACCGATGAGAAGGTCGTCGATGAACACCGACCCGCTCATGTACTCCGCTTGCGATTTGTCGAGCGTGGACAAGGGCGGCTCGATCGCCTCCTGGGCGACATCGACGATGTCACCGATCTCGTCCACCACGAGCGCGGATACGCACTCCTCGTCGGCAACGATGATCGCCGATGGCAACTCGCCGTCGATGTCGAGCACGCTCCGGCTTGGCACACGGATCAGCGACCCGAGATCCGTCACCGAGAGGATCTCACCCCGCACGTTGATGACTCCGAGTATGTAATCCGGAACCCGCGGGATGCGTGTCACGACGTACTCGTTGTGTATTTCACGCACCATCGCGATAGGGACTGCGTACCACTCCTGGCCCAACCTGAACTTGAGAAGCCCCGTCGATTCGGCCGAGACCTCCTCGTCAGGGGACTGAGCGAGCGACGCCGCCCGGCGCTTCAGGATCTCGCTGGCCTGGGCTGACAGAAGCGCATTCGCCGCAATGAGTTCGTGGCTGCTCATCGATCCGCCACCTCCTGAGCCTCGGCAACCGCGAAAGCCCGGGCAGGAATCAGACGGTCGATGTCAAGCAGCATCAGCACGCCCTGACTCAACTTCACGGTGCCGAGCATGCGGTCCGCGAGGGCGTAGATCGTCGAGGGCGCCTGCAGCCCACCCGACGGCAGGTCGACGACATCCTCGACACTGTCGACCACCAGGCAGACCTGATGCGGCCCTACGTGACAGAACACCATCGGTGTCTCAAGCGTATACGGCGCCTCATCCAGTCCCACCAGGGCGCGCAGATCCAGTACGGGCACGACGGCACCCCGGAGTTCGATGAGGCCCACAAGTGCGGGATCATCGTCGGGCAGCGGCAGGAACTCAGCGAGCTGCTGGATCTCCTGCACGACACCGATCGGCAGGCCGTACAGTTGGCCGGCGAGGCGGAATGCCACAGCCCGGTCGATCTCTGGCATCGTAACGCCGTCATCGCCCGCGTCTGGCTCAACGGCAGCCGATGGCTCCCCTTCGATGCCGGATGCCGCAGCCGTCACCGCCTCGTCCTCTTTTGTGGTCTTGCGTTTCGCCACGCACTACTCCTTCACCCCGTGAAGCGTAGGACTCTGTTCAGTTCCTCGGCACTGACCTCACCGTTCTTGACCCTGAGAAGTCCTGCTGCCGCTAGCGGCCGCATCCCCGCAGCTGCAGCGGCCGTGGTGATGTCGGCCGTGCTCGACGCCCTTCCCACCGCCGCACGTACCGGCTCGGTGAACGGAAGGACCTCGTGGATCGCGATCGCGCCCCGGAAGCCGCTCTTGCCGCAGTTGGGACACCCCGACCCCGCCTTGTCGCGCAGTCCTGCGGGAGCACCGGGGATGCGCGCCGCAAGAGCTCCATCGGTCTCGACGGAGCAGTTGGGGCAGTTGAGGCGAACCAGCCGCTGGCCCACCGCGAGCGTGAGAGCGGCCGCAAGACTGTGGGGCTCAGCACCCAGCTCGAGCATGCGCCACACCCCGGAAGCGATGTCGGCCGCCGGGAACGTGGCGACCACGAGTTTCCCCATGCCTGCCGCTTCCACGGCCAGGTGGACGTCTTCGACGCTGCGCAGACCGTCAACGGCGATGACATCGGTGTCTTGCCGCATTCCAGCCGCGATGTACGCAGCCGAAGACAGTCCGCCGGGCTCGATCATCACCTGCGCGACCGCCGGGATCTCGTGCTCGATCGACTGCTCGACCGAGTACACCGTCTTGCCAGCCGACGCCGCGTGCGCCAGCAGCGCGTAATACGTAGCGCTCGCTCCGCCGGCAACAGGCGCGCATACGAGCAAGATGCCCCGACCGCGCTCGACCATCGCCCGGAGGGCGCGCGCCTCCGCCTCTGATACACCAAGATCCTCAAGACCGCGGGGCTGTGGCTTGAACGCGGACAGCGACACAACAAGGCGCTGGCCGGAGATCGTCGGTACGACGGAAACGGTGACCACGAGGTCCTTGTCGCCGATCCGCGTGCGCACTCTTCCGAGCGCCGGGCGTGCCGCCGGGACGCCGCCCAGGTGTGCGAACTGCTTGAATCCGTCCACCAGCCCGCCCTGCATCGATAACGGCGCCGAGGCGATCTTCTCCAGAGCCCCCTTGATGCGATAGACGAGGAAGAAGTCGTCCTTGTATGGCAGGAGATGGACGCGGCTGGCACCGCGGGCAACCGCGTTATCGAGAATGTCGGCAACAAGGACGGCCACTTTGCGCGTATCCGCAACCGCGAGTACATCCAGATCTATCGCGGCCGGACCGGTCTGTCCGGAGGACTCAGCAGCCATCTGCTCCATGGCCTCGCTGATCGCCACCGGCGCCTCCGACGGCGCGCTGTCCTCGATCGGCGCCACCGGCACCGCTGGCGTCTGATCCAGTGGCTCCTCGAAGAAGTCCGAGGCCTCGACGACCTCGTCGCTTATCGCGGGCTCGGTCTCCGCGCGGACGGCAGCGGCGCCGATAGGAGCGACCGCATCGGCCGGGTAGTACTGGTCGAGCGCATTGTCGACGGATACCGGATCCGCGAGCACCGCTTCCACCTCAAGGCCCAGCTCGCGTGAGACGGAGTCGAGCCCGAACACGTCCATCGGATCACCGACGGCGACCGTGAGCATCCCCTCGATCTCGAAGAGCGGCAGCGCACGGTACGAACGGGCCACTGGTGCGGGCACGAGTCCGATCGCATCGTCCTCGGGCGCGTAACTTGCCAGATCCACCTGCGGCACGCCCATCTCGTGCTCCAGGACGGACATCACGTCGAACGGGCTCACATACGCCCGCTCCATCAGAATCGCACCTTCATGCGTACCGGCCGCCCGTGCAGCATCAATCACGCCGCCAGCCTGCTCGGCGGTCATCAGACCTGCCTGGACGAGGCCATCGAGGACCCGCCGGGAGATCCCACTGCCCGATGACATCCGTCTGCCCCTAACCCTGCGCCTTGGACAGCTCTTCTGCAACTGCGGCAAGCAGCGTGTCGGGCTCGACGGGCTTGGTCAGGTACTGGTTGGCTCCCGTACGGATGCCGGTCGCCATGGCCTGCTCCTCGGTCTTCGCCGTGAGCATGATGATGGGGATCTGCTTGTAGTTCTGGTCGAACTTCAGCAGACGGCACACCCGGTAGCCATCGAGCTTGGGCAACATCACATCGAGCAGGATGAGATCCGGCTTCTCCGCCCGCGCGGTCTCCAGTGCCTCGGCGCCGTCAGAGGCTGTGATCACATCGTAGCCACCAGCGAGAAGGATCGCCTTGATCATCTCGAGGATGGTGGGGCTGTCGTCGACCGCGAGGATCCGCGCGCCTGCCATACGAGTCTCCCTCCTGATCTCCCATGGGGCCCGTCACCGTG
>CAZOSR010000212.1:0-3628 GCA_964582445.1 uncultured Coriobacteriaceae bacterium
GCGCGACTACCCGCAGATGACCATCGACGCCGTGGAGATCGACCCCCGTGTGGCCGACATCGCGCGAACCAGCTTCGCCCTCCCCGATGACGATCGCCTCCGCGTGCACATCTCCGAAGGCCGCGCGTTCCTGGAGGAGTCACGCCATACGTACGACATCGTCATCGTGGACGCATTCGACGACGAACACGTGCCCGCGCAGCTCGCCACGGAGGAGTTCCACCGCGTCGTGCTCGGCCGCCTGGCCGGGGATGGCGTGCTGGCATACAACATGCACGGCTCGGTGACCGGTGACCACAGCCGCCCGTTCAGGCGGCTCTACCGCACGCTCCGCGGCTCGTTTGCCCACGTGTGGCCGTTCATCGTGGGGCTCTCGCGAGGTGGTGGCCCAGCATCGCACAGCGAGATCATCCTCCTCGCCACCAACGCGCCACTCACAGCCGGCGAGCTGCGCGCTCGGATCGCATCGCGCGTGGACGGACGGGTCTCAGTAGCCGAGTTCCACGAGTTCGGCCGCGATCTCTACGAGGGGCCTGTCCGTGGTGGCGATGTTGCGCCGTATCTGGACGGCAGAGGCTAACGCTCCCGCGGCTCCGCCGGACGGCGCACGTAGAACGTGTGCCCACTGTAGCGGGAGCGCGCGATCTTGCCATCCTCGAGCAGGCGCTCCAGTACGTCGCGCGAGTGCCCGCCAGCCTCAAGGAGCGCGAACACGGCATCAGACCGCATCGGGTGCACCGCGGTGATGCTCAGCAGGTCCTCAACGATGTCCCCGGTAGAGGCGAATGCATCGCCCTCGTATCCGATCAGATACTCGGTCCGGGGCACCCGTTCCGCAAACACCTGGAACAGCCGATTGAGCGTGTGCTCATCGGGGCCGGGCCGCAACCACGATTCCGCCGGTGGACGGGTGGGGATGCTCAGGTACGCGCGCGACGGCTGAAGGCCGCTCACGAACCCGGCGACAGCAGCGATTCCCTCCTCGGAGTCGTTGACCGATGACACCAGCATGGTCTCGGTCACCAGCTCTCCGGAGAACTCGCTCGCAAACGCGCGAACACCCTCCAGCACCTCGGCAAGGTCGAGAGACCGGTGTGGTCGGTCGATCCGGTGCCACACGGCCTCGTCAACGGTGTCCACCTTGACCGAGACCCAATCGGCCCGGGCAAGATCCTCGCGCACATCCTCGCGCCAGAGCAGGGAGCCATTCGTGATCACGGCGACCGGTATTCCCAGTTCCCTGAGCGCTTCGATCTCCTCACCCAGGCCCACGTCCAGCGTGGGCTCGCCATCGGGTACGAACGCGAGATAGTCGACCCGCTCTCCCGCACTCCGCACATCCTGCACTCGCCTCCGCACGTCGGCCACTACGTCGGCTGGCGGATAGAACGCCTGTCGCTCGATGGTCATCCGCGACGTGCGACCGACCTGGCAGTACACACACGAGTACGTACACGTCTTCGGCGGGATGTTGTTGATACCCAGACTGCGCCCCAAGCGGCGCGACGGAACGGGGCCGAAGGAGTATCGCGGGGCGTCGTACATACCGGCTCCCTTCGTAGCACCAGCGCACGATGGCTCACGTCCGCCGGCCTAGAGCACGAGGTTCATCGCCACACCTGCCACGAGCGCGATGATCAGCATGAGCCCTGTGGCCTTGAGCGTATCAAGCCACCCCAACTCGCGCAGCATTACCGCATAGGTGGCGATGCACGGGAACGTCAGCGCCAGCATCACCGAGGACTTCACCAATTGGATCGCAGAAAGGTCGAGCGGAGCCAGCATCCCGATCGCTACATCCTTGCGCAGGAAGCCCACCGCGATCGCCAGCGCGGTCTCGGGCGGCAGTCCAAAGAGCGTCTCCATCATCGGCCCGGCAAGCCGCGCGATGAGTTCGAACGCCCCCGTCATGTAGATGAGGTCGATCACCACCACGCCGAGGAATACCACCGGTACGGCCTCCCGGAAGAATCCGCGCAACCGCATCGCGAGCTTCTGCCACAGCGTCCGGAACGAGGGGCGCCGGTACGACGGGATCTCAAGGATGATCTCGGGAAGGAAGTCGCGGCTGGTCATGCGCAGCGCCGTGCCGAGCACGAACCAGACGATGGCCAGGATTCCGTACACAAGCAGCACGTACTGCACGCCGTGTGGGCCCAGAAGCGCGAAGATCATCGCCTGGAGCGCCGCACACGGGACACCGACCGAAATGAGCGTGGCGGCGATGAACCGCTCCCGGCGCGTATCCAGCACGCGCGTGGCAAGGATCCCGGGCACGTTGCAGCCGAATGCAAGCAGGATCGGGATGACCGCGTAGCCGTGGAGCCCAAGACGATGCATGAGACGGTCGAGCAGGAGGGCCAACCTCGGCAGATAACCGATGTCCTCCATCAATCCAAGCACGAAGTAGAAGGCCGTGACATATGGCATGACCATGCCGAAGACGACGAAGAGCCCCGTGGTGAGCAGGCCGAACGACTGCACGAAGTCCAGCGTACGCACGCCATCGATGACCACGTAGCTGCCGACCAGCAGGTCGTGCAAGAAGCCGGATCCGCCGAGCATGCCGGACAGTCCTGTCACCACCGGACGCCATAGCGTCTCGAATAGCGGCTCCATGATGTACGCAATCGCCGTCTCGCCGATGAATCGCACCGTCGCAAAGGCGGCGAGGAGCGCAAGGATGCCGAACGGGATGCCGGTGATCGGCTTGATGGTGATGTCCTCGAGCACGTCGCGCCAGGTGTGGTGCCTGTGCTCCAGCTGCTGCACCTCTTCGATGATCGTGCCCAGGCGGCACCATACGTCCGTCGACTCCAGAACCTCGGGCGGCTCGCCCCCTGCTACCTGCTCGATCGCCTCCACCAGGTCCTTCAAGCCCACGCCCGCCACGGCCGATGTGGGTACGACGGGAACGCCAAGCAGCTCTGACAGCCGCCCGGCGTCGATGTGGATACCGCGGTGTCGCGTCTCGTCCCACAAGTTGAGCGCGACCACCATGCGCAGAGGGCGCTGCCGCAGTTGCAGCGTGAGCGCAAGGTTGCGCTCAAGGTTGGTCGCATCGATCACATTGACGATGATGCCGCCGTCATCGAGGATCCGGCAGGCCACGTCCTCAGCAGGGCATGTGGCCGAAAGGCCGTACGTGCCGGGCACGTCGATCACTGGCACGCGCTCACCGGCGAGCCGCATCGAGCCCTCCAGGAACTCAACGGTCGTGCCCGGGTAGTTGGAGCACATCGTATGCACGCCGGTGAGGCGCGAGAACACGACGCTCTTTCCAACGTTCGGGTTGCCCACGAGCAGGACGCGTGTCGTCCCGGCAGGGCTTACCGGACCCGCCTCATCCACGCCCCTATCGGCCCGATCGCTCACTCGCCAGGACTCGCTTCCGCGCCCGCCGGTGCGCCCGTGCTCCGGACGAGGACGTGACGGGCTATGCCACGCCCGAGCGCCACCCTCGTGCCGCCGCACTCGACCATCACCGGGCCGCCAGAAGGCATCGCGCTCAACCTGGTCACCGTCTTGCCGGGACGCAGGCCCATGTTCTCGAGACGCGCCTGCATCTGGCTTCCACCAAGGATGCGGTCGATCACAGCTCGCTCACCGTCGTGAAGAGTCGCAAGAA
>CAZOSR010000213.1:0-3560 GCA_964582445.1 uncultured Coriobacteriaceae bacterium
ACGACGAGCACTCTGATCGGATCCGACACCGCCACCTCCTCGAGCCCGGCCCCTCGCGCAGGGCATGCCGCTTATCGGAGCTGCGCGCCGAACATCGGCGGTCGCACCGCCGATTGTACCGCACATCGGGCTGCTCGGACTATCGAGCGCCGTCCATAAGCCACTTGTCCATGGCGCGAGCGGCACGCTTGCCGGCTCCCATGGCGAGAATGACGGTGGCCGAGCCGGTCACGATGTCGCCGCCGGCGTAGACGCCCGGCTTGGTGGTGGCGCCGTCATCATCGGTGACGATGTAGCCGCGCGTGGAGATGTCCATGTCGGGCGTGGTCTTGGGCAGAAGCGGGTTGGCCCGCGTGCCGAGCGCCATGATCACAGTGTCGCAGTCGATCGTGAAGTCGGCGCCCATCACGCAGACCGGCGCACGCCTGCCGCTCGCGTCCGGCTCGCCGAGCTCCATCGTGTTGGCCACGATCCCGGTGACCCAGCCGTCCTTGCCAAGAACCTCCACCGGCGAGCACAGCATCTTGAATTCGATGCCCTCATCGCGCGCGTGGTGCACCTCTTCCTTGCGCGCGGGCATCTCATCCGCGGTGCGACGGTAGACCAGGAAGACCTCTTCGGCACCCAGTCGCTTCGCGGTGCGCGCCGCGTCCATCGCAACGTTGCCGCCGCCCACTACCGCTACCTTGCGACCGCGCCACACCGGCGTGTCGGCCTTGGGGAACTCGTATGCGCGCATGAGATTGACGCGGGTCAGGAACTCGTTTGCCGAGTAGACGCCGTTCAGGTTCTCACCCGGGATGCCCATGAACATGGGCAGGCCAGCACCATTGCCGATGAAGACCGCATCAAAGCCCTCTTCGGTCATGAGCTCGTCGATCGTGTAGGTGGCTCCGATCACCACGTCGCAGACGATCTCGACGCCCATCTCCTCGAGCAGACCCACCTCGGCTTGCACGATGTGCTTGGGAAGGCGGAATTCGGGGATGCCGTACGTGAGCACGCCGCCCGTGGCATGCAAGCTCTCGAAGATGGTGACCGCGTGGCCGAAGCGCCGCAGTTCGCCTGCGCACGCAAGACCGGCGGGGCCGGAACCCACGACCGCCACGCGCTTGCCGCTGTCCTCTCCCACCTCGGGCACGCAGCGGCCCTCGAGCTCGCAGTTGAGGTCGTAGTCGCCAAGCCACCGCTCCAACCGGCCGATCGCCACGCTCTCGCCTTTCTTGGCGAGCACGCAGCGGCTCTCGCACTGCTCCTCCTGCGGACACACCCGGCCGCACACGGCCGGGAGCGCGTTCTTCTCCTTGAGCACGGCCACCGCGGCATGGTAGTCGCCATCGATCATTCTCCCGATGAACGACTTGATGTCGATGTTGACCGGGCAGCCCTCTATGCAGGTGGGATTCTTGCACTGCAGGCAGCGACTCGCCTCGGCACGTGCCATCTCCTCGGTGTAGCCAAGCGTGACCTCATCGAAGTCCTTGGCGCGCTTAGTGGCATCGCGCTCGGGCATCGGCGTGCGCGGGATGCGGGCTGGACGGTGCCGGGGCTTCTCCTCCGGCGCGGGTGTGACGTCGTCTACGGGTGACATCTGCACTCCCTGTCGTACTCGGCATCGGCAAGACGCTCGTCGTCGTTGTACACACGCTGGCGGCTCATGAGCTCCTCGAAGTCCACGGCATGCCCGTCGAAATCCGGCCCATCCACACAGCCGAACTTGGTCTCGCCACCTACGGTGCAGCGGCATGCGCCACACATCCCGGTGCCGTCGACCATGATCGGATTGAGCGAGACGACTGTGGGCACGTTGTACTCGCGGGTGGTTGCCGCGCAGAACTTCATCATGATCACGGGGCCGATGGCCATGGCGTGATCCACAGCGTCGGCCTCACACAGTTCCTTGAGCGGCGCAGTCACGAGGTCCTTACGGCCAGCGGAGCCGTCGTCAGTGGTGATGATGAGCTCCTTCAGAGGCAGCGCTCGGAACTCGTCTTCGAGGATCACGAGGTCAGCGTTGCGCGCGCCCACGATGACTGTCACCTCGGCGCCAGCCGCGCACATTGCGCGTGCGACTGGGTACGCCACCGCGGTGCCTACGCCCCCGCCTACCACGACCACACGCCCCATGTCCTCCACATGAGTAGGCACGCCGAGCGGCCCCACCACGTCGGCAAGCGAATCACCTACGCCGAGGCGCGACAGCTGATGCGTGGTCTTGCCGACCCGCATGAAGATGAAGCGGATCCAGCCCTCTTCGGCTGACCAGTCGGAGAACGTGAGCGGGATGCGCTCCCCATCCTCGTCGATGCGCAGCATCAGGAACTGACCGGCTTTGGCCTTCTTCGCGATCGCGGGGGCGTGAACGCCCATCTCAAAGACCGCGTCGGAAAGCTGGCGGGCATGAACGATGGGGAACATCAGTCCTCCCGGGGTTGGTACACTGATAGGGCGGCAGAACAAGTGCCGACCAGTATACCCGTCCGCGTGAGGCTGACAATGCGACGTATCACCGCTGTACTCCTACTCATCGCACTCGTGATGGTGCCCGGCTGCGCCTCAACCGACGAGCCCGTCGTGGTGAGCCGTGAGGCGCTCGGCACGGTGGTGACCATCACGGCGTACGGTGAAGACGAGGCGGCCGTCCGCCAGGCGGTCGATGACGCCTTTGCGGTGATGGCCGAGATAGCAGCACCGCTCGACGCGTATGCGCCCGAATCCGACATCTCGGCGTTCAACCGGGATCCGTACGCCGCTCAGCCGCTGCCACCATGGACGCCGAACATCCTCGGCGTCATCGATACGCTTGGGGTAGGCGACGCGTTCTCCCCTTCGCTGTACTCGGTCTCGCGCCTCTACGACTTCGAGGGGGCGCAGACCGTGCCCACCGAGACTGACCTCACGCTCGCCGTCGCAGCCGCGGACGGCTTCTTCCGGCAGAACTACAATCGCGCGATCTTCACACGCCTCAAGGATGCCGATCCACGTCTGGAGCCGGGCGGCACGCTCGCACCCGGCCTCGACTTCGGTGGCGCTGCCAAGGGCCTGGCACTCGACTTCGCCCGCGAGTCGCTCCGCGCGAGCGACTCGGTGACCGCGGCGCTCATCAGCTCGGGCAGCAGCACCGTCACCTTCGGCACCAAGCCCGACGGCAGTGTGTGGCGGGTCGGCGTGGAGGACCCGCGCGATCAGCAGCAAGTGATCGCGGTCTTCACCTTCGATGGCGACGGCGCACTGTCCACCTCGGGCGACTACCAGCGGTACTTCGAAGTCGACGGCGTGCGCTACCACCACATCCTGGACCCTGCAACGGGACTTCCTGCGCGTGGTGTACGCTCGCTCACCGTGGCAGGCTCCTCGCTCAGCGGCCTGGACACCGACATCCTGTCAACAGCGTTGTTCGTGCGCGGTACCGAGCAGGGTCTTGCATACGCCGCCGAGCACGGTGTCGCCCTCGCGGTCGTGGACGACGAGGGGCGGACACTCGTGGTGCCCGCCCCTGAAGGCTCCGGCGTCACGGTGTCCGAGCAATCCCCGGAGGCCGAATAGCCGGTCGCGCGCGG
>CAZOSR010000214.1:0-3555 GCA_964582445.1 uncultured Coriobacteriaceae bacterium
CACATCGATCGTGTGCTTGTACTTCTTGTCGAGCACGATCTCCTCGTCGAGCGTACGCACTTCACCGTCCACGCGCACGCGCGTGAAGCCCTCCGCCTTGAGTTCGGCAAAGAGCTTCCCGTACTCACCCTTGCGTCCCTTGATGACCGGAGCGAGCACCTGGAACTTGGTGCCATCGGGCAACGCGAGCACTGCGTCCACGATCTGCTCGGACGTCTGCTTCTCGATGACGCGCCCGCAGACCGGGCAGTGCGGCGTCCCCACTCGGGCAAAGAGCAGCCGCAGGTAGTCGTAGATCTCGGTCACGGTGCCCACGGTGGAGCGCGGGTTCTTTGATGTGGTCTTCTGGTCGATGGAGACCGCCGGTGACAGACCTTCGATGTGCTCTACCTCGGGCTTGTCCATCTGGCCGAGGAACTGGCGTGCGTACGCCGAGAGCGACTCAACATAGCGACGCTGACCCTCGGCGTAGATGGTGTCGAACGCGAGGGAGCTCTTCCCTGAGCCCGAGAGGCCCGTGATCACCACGAGCTGGTCACGAGGAATCTCGAGATCGATGTTCTTGAGGTTGTGTTCGCGAGCGCCGCGGATCGAGATGCGGTCGAGAGACATTCGGGGGCGACCTTTCGTGGTTGGCGCGGGGGTGTTTCGCTGCAAATGCTCATTCTACCGCGCTCTGGGACCCCTCGCACCCGGCACCCGACAGCCCGGCTCCGCGGGTCCTGCGCGCAGTGTCGCACGACATTCACCGCGCCGTCACACGCTCGAAACACAGCGCCCCCACGCTTGACGTGTCAGTGGAGACGACTCCGGGGCCGGCACACACGGACGCGCGCCGGACGAAGACGGAAGCGAGGGAGCGTATGGACGTACAGGTTGGACTCGATACCGTGTGGGTACTCCTCGCGGGAATGCTGGTGTTCTTCATGAACCTCGGCTTCGCGCTTGTGGAGTCGGGTTTCGCCCGCGCAAAGAACACGGTCAACATCATCTCCAAGAACTTCATCGTGTTCGCGGTCTCCACGATCGCCTTCCTGGTGATCGGCTGGGGCCTCATGTACGGCGACGGCAACGCCTTCATCGGCCTCAAGGGGCTCTTCATGGTCGGCGGCGCGGATAACAGCCCTGCTGTGGGCGATGCCTACCAGGGCGTCTACTCAGCGATGGGCTGGGCGGGCGTGCCGCTCATGGCCAAGTTCTTCTTCCAGCTGGTCTTCGCCGGCACCGCGGCCACCATCGTGTCGGGAGCGGTGGCCGAGCGGATCAAGTACGTCTCGTTCATCGTCTTTTCGTT
Source organism: uncultured Coriobacteriaceae bacterium (assembly GCA_964582445.1). Lineage (GTDB taxonomy): Bacteria > Actinomycetota > Coriobacteriia > Anaerosomatales > Anaerosomataceae > Anaerosoma. Next base: position 1,295 of record CAZOSR010000214.1, read on the forward strand.
CCTGCTCGTGGCGTTCGTCTACCCGACCGTCGGCCACTGGATCTGGGGCGGCGGCTGGCTCGCTTCGCTTGGTTTCTGGGACTTCGCCGGGTCGACGGTGGTGCACTCGGTCGGCGCGTGGGCAGCCCTTGCTGGCGTACTCGTGCTCGGTCCTCGCCTCGGCAAGTTCGGCAAGGACGGCAAGGCGCATGCGCTTCCCGGTCACAACATGACATCGGCCATGACCGGCGCGCTCATCCTGTGGCTCGGCTGGTTCGGCTTCAACCCGGGCAGCACTATGGCCGCCGACCCGGTGGCGATCTCGCACATCATCGTCACCACGAACCTTGCGGCTGCCGCTGGAGCGCTTGTGGCCACGGCCGTGGCCTGGAAGGTCCTCGGCAAGCCGGACATCGGCATGACGATCAACGGCATGCTCGGCGGACTCGTGGGTGTGACCGCAAGCTGCGCCTTTGTGAGCATGGGCAGCGCGCTCGTCATCGGCGGCATCGCCGGCGGGATCGTGGTCTTCGGCGTGTTGTTGCTGGACAAGCTCAAGCTGGACGACCCGGTAGGTGCGCTCGCGGTGCACGGCATGGGCGGCATCTTCGGGACGCTCGCTGTGGGGCTCTTCGCACAGGACAAGTTCGCTCCGGGCACCACCGGCAACGGCCTCTTCTTCGGCGGCGGCTTCGACCTGCTCGGCGCACAGGCGCTGGGCGTGCTCGCCGTCGGCGGATTCGTCTTCGCGATCTCGATGGTCGCATGGTTCGCCATCAAGGCGACGCTTGGCCTGAGGGTAACCGAGGATGAGGAGCGCGAAGGCCTCGACATCGGCGAGCATGGCAACCGAGCGTATCCTGACTTCGTTCACACCGAGACCGTGGCCTAGCGGCCGCGCGAGAGGAGGCATCAGCGATGAAGAAGATCGAGGCGGTCATCAAGCCGCACAAGCTCGACGAGGTGAAAGAGGCGCTCCAGTCGCTCGGTGTGGCGGGTCTGACCGCCTACGAGGTCAAGGGCTACGGGCGTCAGAAGGGGCACACCGAGATCTACCGCGGCGCCGAATACACGGTGGACTTCGTGCCCAAGGTCAAGATCGAAGTGGTCGTAGAGGATGACCTCGCGACCCAGGTGGAAGACACGATAGTCGCAGCAGCACAGAGCGGCAAGATCGGCGACGGCAAGGTGTTCACGTACGACTGCGAAGGCGCCATCCGCATCCGTACGGGTGAACGCGGCCCCGACGCGCTGTAGGCCGTCGGCCATGGTGGCAGTGAACCCCCTGGGCTGGTTCGTGGAGCGGCGCGGCGCGCTCGTCGACCAGGCTACCGCGGGCACCGCTGCCGCCGCCGAACTCGCGCGACTCACTGATGAAGCCGTCCTCGCACAAGCGAGGGCGGCTTCATCCCGCATCAGCGCTCCGTTAGCGATACTCGCTCTCGGTGGCTACGGAGCGGGCCGCCTTCTGCCCGGCTCGGACATCGACCTGCTCATCGTGTCCCCGGCCAGGCCACGGGAACTGGAACCGCTGGTCCGATCGCTCCTCTACCCGCTCTGGGACGCAGGACTTGCCGTTGGACACCAGGTCCGGACACCGAAAGACCAGGTGCGAGCCGTACGTGAGGACCTGACGGTGGCGACCGCGTTCCTGACAGCGCGCTTCCTCGCCGGAGATGAAGCGCTCGCCGAGCGCACGACCCGCGCCGTCTTCGCGCGCCTCGCGAGGGACAGGCGCTCACTGCTCGAGCGCATCACCGCGCGCTCGCGACCTGGCTCGCCGTATCTGCTCGAGCCCGACCTCAAGGACGGTGCGGGCGGACAGCGCGACGTCGACGAACTCGTATGGCGCTCGGCACTGATCCTCGGCGCCCCGGCCCACTCCGTAGGCAGCGCAGTGACCGCAGGACTGCTGACCGGGCCGGAGGCAGCGCAGCTGCAGTCGGCGGAGGACACGATCACTGCCGCACGGTGGGCGATCCAGCGCCGTGGCGGCCGCGTGCGGAACACGCTGTATGTGGCAGACGAGGACGACGTATCGGTGGACGCCAGCGCCACACAGAGGGCGCTTGACGTTGTCCACCACACGCTGCTCACGGTACGGGACCGCGCCGTCGGGCGCCCGCCGCTGCCATCGACACCGCTCATGTTCGATGGGCTCCTTGACCTCGCGCGGGCGGGGATGGCCGGCCTCGACGTGCTTGAGAGAGCCGTGTACGCGGGACGGCTCGAGTACGCTGTACCCGGGTTCCGGGACACGATGACACTCCGCCGACCGGCTC
>CAZOSR010000215.1:0-3548 GCA_964582445.1 uncultured Coriobacteriaceae bacterium
CTTGCGGTGATCTGCCGGAGCTCATCGATGTTGTACGCGATCCCGCCGCCCGCTCCGCCGAGCGTGAAACTGGGCCGTATGACCACCGGCCAGCCCACCTCGGCTACGAACGCCTCCGCATCAGCGATGGCGTATGCGTATGCCGAGCGTGGCGTCTCGAGCCCGATCCGCTCCATCGCCTCGGCGAAGAGCTTGCGGTCCTCCCCCTTCTTGATGACCTCGAGCGTGGCGCCGATGAGCTCGACGCCATGACGCTCCAGAACGCCGGCCTCGGCAAGCGCCACCGCGCAGTTGAGTCCTGTCTGTCCCCCGAGTGTGGGCAGCAGCGCGTCAGGGCGTTCGATGGCGATGATCCGCTCCACCGCCTCCACTGTGATCGGCTCCACGTACGTGCGATCCGCATACTCAGGATCGGTCATGATGGTCGCCGGATTGGAGTTGACCAACACCACCCGGTACCCGTCCTCACGGAGCACCTTGCAGGCCTGAGCGCCCGAGTAGTCGAACTCGCACGCCTGGCCGATGACAATAGGGCCCGAGCCGATGATGAGGATGGTCGAGATGTCTTCCCTGCGCGGCATAGGCTCCCTGTTCTCTTACGGCACGATCAATACAGGACAGCTGGCCTGACGCATCAACGTCATCGACACACTGCCCATGAGCACTTCCTGCACAGCGTTGCGTCCGCGCGTGCCGACGATCACGCCGGTCGCTCGCCGCTCGCCGATCTCCTCCAGCACCGCGTGGACCGGAGCATCCTGTCGGATGGACACGCTCGATGCGACCTTCTTCTGCGTGCACATCGCCTGGAGGTTCCGCAGATGGAACTCCGCGCCTTCCTCGGCCTTGCGGAGCTTCTCGCCCGCCAACGCAGGATCAAGCGCGTGGAGCAATGTGAGGTGCTTGACCGCGCCCTGGGGCAGTTCGATGGCCAACGAAAACGCGTGTGCAGCCGAGAGTGAGAAGTCGGTGGGGACGATGATCTTCTCACCGAAGTGACGGAGCAGCGATGCTGGATCCTTCAGGTTACGCAGGAGGTCGAAGCGCACTACCAGGTGCGGAATGGTGGCCTCACGCATGAGGCGGTCAGAGACCGAGCCCACGAACAGCTGCCCGGCAACCGACCTCGCATGGGAGCCGTACACGGCGGCGTCCACATGTGTCTCGGTCGCCAGCGCACCCAGCTCCTCGACCGTCTCACCCGTCACGACCTGCACCTCGACGGCGAGTCCTTCGGCCTCCAGACCTTCCGCGAACGTGCGAAGCTGCGCCCTGGCCTCATCCACCTTGCGCGCGATCAACGGCCCTTCGAGGCCCGAGACCTCCACGACATGCCCGAGCACAACGTGGCGTACTCCAAGTGACGGCAGACCCTTTGCGAACGAGAGGATGAGGTGGTTGTCATCACTGAAGTCGACCGGAAGTAGCACCGTGCGCACCGCTGTCACGCTCCGTCCCTGTCCGAGAATATGTCGTCGTTGCCATCCATCAGACGTGCATAGGCCTCGAACAGGTAGCGCGCGTCATGCGGTCCGGGTGCTGCCTCGGGATGGTACTGAACCGAGAACGCCGGTATCTCGAGGGCGCGCAGACCCTCCACCGTCATGTCGTTGAGATTCACGTGCGTAAGCTGCACGAGGCCGAAACGCTCCGAGCGTACCACTGGAGCGACCCCGGCATGAACCCATGCCTCCAGATCGCCCGGGTCGTGAAGAAGGCCATCGCTCGCTTCCGGCACGAGCGGACCGATGGAGCCGTAGTCCACACAGAACCCGTGGTTCTGGCTGGTGACCTCAACGCTACCGGTCAGCAGGTTCATCACCGGTTGATTGCCTCCCCGGTGCCCGTACTTCAGCTTGTATGTCGAGCAGCCGAGCGCAAGGGAAAGCATCTGGTGACCGAGACAGATGCCGAAGACCGGTGCCCGGCCGAGGATCTCTCGAAGGGTCTCATAGAGGTACGGCACCGCCGCCGGATCGCCAGGGCCGTTGGCGAAGAAGATCCCGTCCGGACCCATGGCGAGCGCCTCTGCGGCGCTCGTCGTTGGCGGCACGACGGTGACCTCACATCCAGTCTCCGCAAGCCGCCGCAGGATGTTGAATTTGATGCCTGAGTCGAACGCCACCACCCGATGACGGGGCCGCATCGGCAGCACCCCGGTGTCCACCGGCACGCCGCCGTCGCACGGGCCATCCACGCCCCACACATACGGAGCGGTCACGGCGACCTCCGAGACCAGGTCGCGCCCCACAAGGCCCGGCGCCGCTGCGGCCTTCGCCGCAAGCGAAGCGGGGTCGAGATCAAGCGTAGAGAGCACCGCGCGCATGGCGCCACGCTCGCGCACGTGGCGCGTGAGCCGACGCGTGTCCACGCCGTCGATCGCCACTACCTGGTGCCGCTCGAAGAACGCGCGCAGCGATTCCTCGCTCCGCCAGTTGGAGACCGTCTCGGACATCTCCCGCATCACGAAGCCCGCGGCGAACACGCCACGCGACTCCATGTCGGCGGCATTGGTGCCGTAATTGCCGATGTGTGGAGCCGTGAACGTGACGACCTGCCCTGCATACGAAGGGTCGGTCATGACCTCCTGGTAACCGCCGAGCGAGGTGTTGAAGACGATCTCACCCGACCGCTCGCCGGAGACACCGCAGCTGCGGCCCTCGAAGGCCGTGCCGTCCTCGAAAACGAGCAGAGCGCGCTGCAACGCGCCACCGGGGGTGTCAGCCACTACACGACCACCTTTCCCTTGCGTACGACCCACTGTCCGCCCACCAACACATCGCTCGCACGGCCGAGCAGGCTCTGGCCGAGGAAGGCCGAGTTGCGCGACTTCGAGGCGAACCACTCGGCCGAGACCTCCACTCGAGCCTCGGGGTCGACGATCGTGACGTCGGCAGGAAAGCCCGCTTCGAGACGCATCTCGGGGAGGTTCGCCGCCGCCCGCGGATTGTGGCACATGAGGCGGGTCACGGCGCTCCACTCGAGCGCGCCGGTAGCCACCAGGTGCGTGTTGACCAGCGAGAGCGCGGTTTCCAGGCCGGTCGTGCCGTTGGGCGCGAGTTCGAACTCGAGCTCCTTCTCATGCACCGCATGCGGCGCGTGGTCGGTGGCGATGCAGTCCACCGTTCCATCGAGCAACCCCGCCACGAGCGCCTCACGGTCGGCCGCGGTGCGTAGCGGCGGGTTCATCTTGAGGTTGGTGTCATAGGAGACCAGGTCGTCCTCATCGAGGAACAGATGGTGCGGTGTGACCTCGCAGGTCACCGCGAGCCCGCGGGCCTTGGCCTCGCGCACGAGCTCGAGCGAGCGCGCGGTGGAGAGGTGCGCGAGATGCAGCCTGCAGCCCGTGAGCTCGGCAAGAGCGATGTCGCGCGCCACCATCGTCTCCTCGGCGGCAGCAGGGATACCCGGCAGCCCCATGCGCGTGCTCACGACGCCCTCGTTCACCACACCATCGCCCGCAAGCGACTCGTCCTCGCAGTGCGCGATCAGCGGCGCGCCGAAGCGCTTGATGTAGTCCATCGCCACGCGGGTCATGCCAGCGCTCT
>CAZOSR010000216.1:0-3535 GCA_964582445.1 uncultured Coriobacteriaceae bacterium
CGGTCACCGGCAAGAACGGCGTGGTCCGAACGCGCTTCCAGCATGGATCCGCCGAAGTGGCCCACCCCTCGTACCAGGCGTGGTCGTACGCCTGGATGCTCGAGGCGTACAACGAGGCCGTGCGCGACCACAACGTGGACCTCGCACCGTGCGCCTACCTGCACAACTACCTCGAACCGGAAGGCTACGACCCGCTCCGCGATTCCGCCTACCTCGAGTACCTCGACCTTGCGCCTGCGTTCTGCCAGCGCGATGCCGAGAAGCTACGGGACTTCATCTGCCGCCACATCACGCGCGGCGACGACGGCGAGATCCTCTACCAGATCGAGGCCGGCAAGCTGCGACCATCCAAGTCGCTACAAGACGCGCTCGCGAGCATGCTCAAAGGCAACACCGAGTTCGTGATGATCGACGACCAGAAGACCATCTACGAGCACGCGATGTTCCTGGCGCGCAGTGCACGCTACACCGGCGAGAAACACGTGATGATCGTTCGCGGCGGTCCGGGCACCGGCAAGTCGGTGGTGGCCGTGAACATGCTCGTGAACCTCACGCGCGACGGGATGGTGGCCAAGTACGTCACCAAGAACAGCGCGCCACGCCATGTGTACTCCTACCTGCTGCGCCGCGGCGACAACACCAGGGCGTACGTCGACAACCTGTTCGTAGGGCCGAGCAAGTTCTACCTCCACGACGGCGACCCGATCGACGCGCTCGTGGTGGACGAGGCGCATCGCCTCAACGAGAAGTCGATCTACGACCCGGCCGGCGAGAACCAGATCAAGGAGATCATCGAAGCCGCCCGCTTCTCCGTCTTCTTCATCGACGAGGAGCAGCGCGTGACGATGAAGGATGTCGGGCGCGTGAGCGACATCCGGGCGTTCGCCGAAGCGGCCGGTGCGCATATCTACGAGGCCGAGCTGCGCTCGCAGTTCCGCTGCAACGGATCCGAGGGCTACCTCACCTGGCTCGACGACGTGCTCGGTATCCGCCCTGCCGAGGAGGACGTAGCCGACCTCGACTACGACATCCGCGTCTTCGACGACCCGAACGAGATGCACGCGGCGATTGAGGAGCGCAACCACGCGGCCAACAAGGCGCGTGTGGTGGCCGGCTACTGCTGGAACTGGGACAAAACCAGGCGCGCGAACCCGAACCACCACGACGTGCTGATCCCGGAGCACGGCTACGCGCGCTCGTGGAACCTCGACAACACCAGCACCTGGGCTATCGATCCCGAGTCCGTCGACCAGGTGGGCTGCATCCACACGTGCCAGGGGCTCGAGTTCGACTATGTGGGCGTGATCATCGGGGACGACATGCGCTTCGAGGACGGCCGCGTGGTGACCGACTACACGAAGCGCGCGAAGACCGACGCCGCACTTAACGGCATCAAGAAGCTCGCGAAAGAGGACCCCGAGCGCGCCGCGCGCATCGCCGACGAGCTCATCCGCAACACCTACCGCGTGCTCATGACGCGCGGAATGAAGGGTTGCTACGTGTTCTGCACCGATCCGGCGCTCGCCGACTGCCTGCGCAGCCGCGTGCCGAAGGGCGGCTACGCGCTCACGCCGACCGCTCCCCCGCTTGCCGCTGAAGACCCCCTGGAGGGCTGATACCGATGCTCGAAGACCTCACCCAGCAGATCGTGTCATTCCGCGACGAGCGCGACTGGAAGCAGTTCCACTCGCCGAGGAACCTCGCCGCGAGCATCAGCATCGAAGCCGCCGAACTCCTTGAGTGCTTCCAGTGGAGCAGTGATGAGTCGATCGCCGATGATGTAGAGAAGCGGCGTGGCGAGATCGAAGAGGAGATCGCTGACGTGCTGATCTACGCGCTTCTGCTCGCGCACGACACGGGAATCGACCCGGCCGAGGCCATGCAGCGCAAGCTCGCGAAGAACGACGCGAAGTACCCGGCCGAGAAGGCGAAGGGGAGCAGGGCGAAGTACACGGAGTTGTGAAGTCCTTGCGGGTAATCTGCGCGCGAGGCAAATCAGGTTGATCTGAGGGTTGGCAAGGAGCTCTGAGGCTGCCTCAGCCCCTGAACACCTCTAGCTGATGCCATTCTAGGCGTTCGCGGTTCGGCTGCCATGCGGCGTTATCCGGCAGCGCAATACGTGACCCACTCAGCGCGTAGTAGCTGCGGCCGTTGTTGAAGTCCTCCCGAAGGCTGTCACCGACGAGGAACTCGTAATCCGGCGTCACAGTCACATAGCCGCGATCGTACAAGCGATGCAGATCGCTGCGAAGCAGTAAGCCATTGTCGACACGATGCTCTCCACCGCGACCGTAGGGGACGATATGTGCAGCCTCGAGGACCGGTCCGGAGTGCTCACCGGTTACCGCGCATGCGCCCTTGTAGGCGTCGCGGACGGCGAGGCTAAACAGCCCTTGGCCCAGCCGAGGTCTGACGAGCGACGGAGCTCCGTAGCGAGGAGCATCTTCAGCAACACGCTCCACGTTCCAGTAGCGCTCACCTTGGCTCGCGCGCTGCAGACAATCACGAAAGAGACGGTTGCCCTCTCCGCTGTCGAGAGCGTAGGTCTTGCCTTGCTGAATGCCCGTCTTTGCCCAGTCAGACGGAGGCGCAACCCATTCGTCGCGCGTGAAGAAGACCGGTGCCGTGACCATGATGCAGCCGATCTGAAAGTCACCATTCCGCGAACTGCCGTCCTCGCGCAATCTGACTATCCGGTCGACCATCGTCTCGAAATCGGGTGCCCCGTTCATCTCGCCGAAGCACTCCCAAGCAAGCCACGCGGGCAGCATCTCGAAGCGCTCGAAGAAGCCGAATCCGGCGATGCCCTTGAGCGGTGCACGGAGCTTGAAGAAGAATGGCGCACCCGGCTTGATCGCACGGAATGCACGGTTACCATGCGGCTGCCAGAAGTTGACTTCGTCCACGTGAGGATGGGCGGACAGGAACGAGTACCAGTCAGGATCAGTCAGCCCTACGTATCCCCGCTGCGCATCCATCGAGCCCTCCGACTCGGAGACGGTCCCTGTTCTCTTGCTAACGTTGATGCGCGTAACCTGCGCCGCGCTGCAATCCCCTCCCCGCCGAGCATACCTCACAGGCGCGGCGTCTGGTTGACGCGCGGGTTAGACCGACCGAGAAGCGCGCATCTTGCCGATCACGGCCACTGCAGTCAGCGATCCCACGCCGCCGGTCAGGAAGGCGATACTGGCCGCCAGGCTCACCTGCGCCACCGCCGCGCCATCCAGCAACCACTCGTCCGCGGCAAGGAGCGATCCGTACGCAATCGCCAGACCGAGTCCGAGCAGCCACCATGCAAGACTAGGCAGAGGGCTGGCCTTCGCGGTCCTGGCCGCATCGATGGCCCGCCAGGCAACAAGCACCGCGACACACGCGATGTACGCAGCCATGAACAGCGGCGCAAGGACGTACCCCCATGAGGTGCTCACCCAGTCAGCGCCATCCGCGTTGAACGTGACCGGGCCGGGCATCAGGCCGGACAAGAGGCCCGCGACGATGAGAACGAACGCCGCGACTCCGAGCATACGCCACCGCG
>CAZOSR010000217.1:0-3494 GCA_964582445.1 uncultured Coriobacteriaceae bacterium
TCTCGTTCTGTCAGGACAAGATCATGACCACGGCGGGTGAGGGCGGCATGCTCATCACCAACGATGAGGCCGTGTGGCAGCGCGCCTGGACCTACAAGGACCACGGCCGCAGCATGGCGGCGATGGATCGTGCTGCACAGGCGGGCGGCTACGAGTTCAAGTACGTGGTCGAGTCGTTCGGCACCAACTGGCGCATGACGGAGGTGCAGGCGACCATCGGTCGTGTGCAGCTGGGTAAGCTGGATGAGTGGGTGGAGACGCGCCGCCGGAATGCCGCTCTGCTCGATGAGGCGCTGCTGGGGATTCCCGGTATCCGCATCACGGTGCCGCCGGCTGAGGCCTTCCACTCGTACTACAAATACTATGCACACGTTGACCTCTCGGCCCTGCAGGACGGATGGACGAGAGCGCGAATCTTGAGTGAGATGAACGCGCGCGGTGTGGTCTGCCTGCAGGGGACATGCACTGAGATCTACCGTGAGAAGGCGTTCGTGGATGCTGGCTTCGCTCCGGTTGAGCGTCTGCCTGTGGCAGCAGAGCTTGATGCGATCGCGATCATGCTGCTGGTTGACCCGACATACACGGAATCGGACATACTGCGTACAGCAGTGGCTCTGCGTGAGGTCATGGTGGAGGCAACGGGTGCCTGATAGGGCGAACAGCATGGATGTGCCTACTGGCCTGTGGCAGCGCTTCAAGCGCGCGTTCCACTGGTCGCGCCCGCTGCAGATCGCCGGGATGATGCTGGCCGACGCCGTGATCGTGGCGATGTCCGCGGGGCTCGCGTATTTTGCTCGCTTCGAGGGTGTGATACCCGAGCACTTCCTGGGCTGGGTGGTGCCGGCGGTCTTCGCCGGTATCGCGGTCTTCCTGCTCTTCCTGTGGATCTTCGGTCTGTACCACATCGTCCTGCGCTACGTGGGCATCGACGTGATGGTGCGCCTCACTGGCGCGGTGCTCTCGTCTATGGTCGTGTTCCTCGCGCTCGATTACGTTGTCCAGCAGTTCGTCGGCACGCGCCTGGTTCCCTACGGTGTCATCCTTATCGGGTGCGCCTTCGCGTACATCGGCCTGACGGCACTTCGGAGTGTCGGTCGTCTGTGGGTGGTCATGACGGGTGCCGCCAGTCATGGCGAGCACCGCGTGCTCATCATCGGCGCGGGGGACGCGGGGTCGCTCCTGCTGCGCGACATCGAGACGCAGCCGCAACTCGGCTGGAAGGTCGTCGGCTTTCTGGATGACGACCCGCGCAAGGCCGGCCTGCAGGTGCGCGGCAAGAAGATACTCGGGTGCATCGACGATCTGCCTGAGGTAGCCGCGCGTGAGCAGGTGGAGGAGTACCTCGTTGCCGTGCCATCCATGAGTGCGGATCGCAGGCGCGAGGTGCTGGAGCTCTGCACGCTCACCGGCGTGCCCACGCGGATCGTCTCCGGCCTGACCGCGGATGCCGTCTCGGCGGGTGTCGCGGACCTGCGGCCGGTGGAGATCGAGGACCTCCTCGGCCGCGAGCCCAACGAGGTGGACGTGGGCCTCATCGCAGAGACGCTCACGGGCAAGGCGGTGGCCGTCACGGGCGCCGCGGGCTCCATCGGCTCGGAGCTCTGCCGTCAGATCATGAAGATGCAGCCGTCCAAGCTCGTGCTCGTTGAGATCGACGAGACGCGGCTCTACGAGCTCTACCTCGAGATGAACCGTCTGTGCCCGGACGTTGCCGTCATGCGCATCTGTGATGTGCGGGACGACCGCAAGCTCCGCAAGGTCTTCCGCGAGGAGCGACCGGCGGTGGTGTTCCATGCGGCAGCGTACAAGCACGTGCCGGTGATGGAAGACGAGCCTGAAGAGGCCATCCGTGCCAACGTGATGGGCACGATGAACGTGCTCAACGAGTGTCACCACGTCGGCGCCGAGCGGTTCGTGCTCATCTCCACCGACAAGGCGGTGGACCCGCGCAACGTCATGGGCGCAACCAAAGCGCTGGCGGAGATGGTGATGATCTCGGCGGCACGCTACGGCATCAGCGCTGTTGCGGTGCGCTTTGGCAACGTGCTCGGCAGCCGGGGGAGCGTGATCCCCATCTTTGAGACGCAGCTGCGGCAGGGTGGGCCCATCACGGTCACCGACCCGGACGTGACGCGCTACTTCATGACCATCCCCGAGGCCGCGCGCCTCGTGCTGCAAGCCCAGGCGATGAGCGAGGGCGGTGACATCTTCGTGCTCGACATGGGAGAGCCGGTGCGAATCGTGGACCTCGCCAAGCGGATGATCGTGCTCTCTGGCGTGCCGGCCACCATCGAGTACACGGGGCTCCGCCATGGCGAGAAGCTCCACGAGGTGCTCGTGCACGGCGATGCCGACCTCATCCCCACGGAGTGCCCGGCCGTGAACCGCCTCTCGGCGCTCCCGCGCATCACGCCGGAGTTCCCCGAGGAGCTCCATGAGCTCATCATGCAGGCGCGCCTGGGGGACAACCCCGGGCTCAAGCGCTTCCTGGAGCGTCTGTCGCGCGGCGAGTTCGAGTGGCGCGAGGGCGACGAGGCCCCGGCCACAGCGGGGGAGTAGCGGGAAACCGCATACGGGCGGCTTCTGCTGTTTCGGTCGGCGGTGCGATTCCGGTGGGGCACGTCGCGCCTGCCGTTAAGACTCCGTTGACGTTCCGGTGCACCCCTCGCGAGACACTCAGCATGTGCGGTCAGTCCGCTTGCAAGGTGTTTCCGTGGGGGGTAATGTTTAGTGGGACGGATCAGACGAGACGGCTATGTGTTTGTGACATGGGTAGGAGACCATGCACCGAGACACGTCCACGTGTTTCAGGACGGAACCCTGATACTCAAGTGGAACATCGATGCCTGGTTGTCGCTGTACGGTCTGCCCACCCGCAAGCTGGTTCGCGCACTCACCGAACTGCGAGACGAGGGTCTGCTGTGATACTCCAATCTGTGTCGCTGGACAACCGGAAGCGTGCGTTCGTGCTGGGCACCGAGAGGGGAACACTCTCGTATCCATACGCGAAGTGCGACCCCCCGCCCACGCCCGAGGATCGAATAGTCGAGTACTGGATCGACGATGAACTCGCGCGTGAAGGCCTGACGTACCGCCTCTCCTCAGGGAGAGACGGGTGTGTGCTCGTGGACATGGCGCTCGACTACAATCGCGAGCCCTCATACATGCGCGACCTGCTCCTCCATGAGCTTACAGTTCAGGCGCTGCGTAGCCTGGAGGCGAGCAACCTGGCGAAGCGAGAAGTGATCCGCAGGCTCGGCACGTCTCCGGCACAGCTCTACCGGCTGCTGGATCCGACGGACTACGGCAAGTCGGTCGACAAGATGCTCGAGTTGCTCAGCGTCCTCGGTTGTGACGTCGAGCTCACGGTTCGCCAGCGCACCGCGTAACGAGGTGAATCCGCACGCTCGCACTCCTTGCACGGCAGTACTATGTCATTCTCGTCTGGTATAGTTCTGACAACCCACGATTCGACAATCGTTCACGGCATCAGG
>CAZOSR010000218.1:0-1877 GCA_964582445.1 uncultured Coriobacteriaceae bacterium
GGCGATCTCGATGATCACGCGCGGCTTCGTGAACATCGACATCCCCGGTCTGCCTGACGTGCTGCGCAGGCAGATAGACAAGGCGATCGAGGAGACGAGCAAGGACGCGATGTAGGCTCCGCACGCAAGACCTGCGAGCATGACGAGGGCGGACCGGTCGCAAGACCGGTCCGCCCTCTGCGTATGCGGCCCGTGGGGGGGGGTGAGCCGCTAGAGGAGCAGGCCCGCCGCCATCGCGGAGTGGACGCCGATCCAGATGAGATTGGCGATCCAGATAGGCTTCTGGCGGTGCAGGAGACCGTAGACCATCCAGATGATGGAGACGACCAGGCCGATCACCGAGGTGATACCCGACAGGCCCGCCGTGCGATGGAGCGCCCACACGTTGTAGAGCTGCGGGAGCATCGCCATGGGGTATGCCACACCGAGCAGCAGGACCATACGGTCGACATGCGGCTCGATGACCCCTGCTACGTTCTCGGTCACCTGTGCTGCCCGGGGGCCGATGAGCGCCACCGAGGCGGGCGGCTGCAGTGCCTTCCGTACATCCAACATTCTGTTCGTCCCTGCCAATCATGCTCGCCGTATGCGGTCACATACGATATCGCCTGGTCAAGGGCATTCAGCAAGCCGCCGATAGCAGCCCGTCTCCAGTCCGTTGACCTCCCGACATCTCCGATGCGGTCGAGCAAGATGGCACAGGATTTGATACGCAAAGACTGGACAAGTCTTAAGCTCTGCTTAATAATACTGAAGTGGCAACAAGGAGTCTCCGATGGTCCGCAAAGAGACATGCTCTGTGTGTAAGGGCAACAGGGTCATCAGCGTTGAGTCTCGGCCGGGCGTGAAGGAATGGCGGCCGTGCAAGGGGTGCAACGGAACGGGTTACCTGGTGCGGATCGCACCGGGAGGCGGTCTCCCCAACCGCTACTGACAGTGGGCAGGCCGGGATCAAGGACAGCCCGCAACTGACTACATCACCGGCTTTACCCGGAACGGCCCCCTCGGGGGCCGTTCTGCGTCTCAGCCGAAGTAGATGTAGTACCGGCAGTGGCGCTTGTTGGGACAGTCGGAGGGAACAGTGCTCGTGGTATGGAGCCATCGCGTGCCCTCCACGAAGCACGTGCATTCGACGTGCCAGTCCTCGGGCTTCACGCGCGTGTTGTAGCGATCGCTGTCATCGACCTGCTCCCGCCAGTAGAAACACTTGCCCCGTATCGGCGAGTAGCCGTCCACTCATCCCCCTCGGCCGCTACCTCTGGTCCCGCGGTCTGACCGGCGGGAGCTCAAGCCTGTTATGGTCCTTCAGCTCCATGATGCTGAAAACCCCGTTCATGAGCAGTATGCCCTGGATCGTGCCAATCCACCGGTATGCCTTGGCGAACCGCCCGGCGCGCAGGAACAGCCGGGTCTTCTCGCACATCCAGAGCGCGTGGTTCAGCGTATCGTACTTGGGCGTCTCGAACCTGCATGCACCGATATGACCCTCAACGTCCTCGTAGCAGGCCGAACGGTAGCCCAGCTCTGTGAGCGTCTTGGCGTAGAAGTCGAGCATCCTGTGCGCATGCTCGGTGCTGAAGTCGTCATCAAAGCCATGCGGTTCGTCGATGTGAGCCATCTGGGCCACCTCTCCCTTATGCAATCATGCGCCAAGGGCGGGCGGTGTCGCAAACGGTCCACCGGCACCATGTCAGACAGTGCCGGGACTGATGGCTACTTCGCCGGGCAGAACCGCTCGGGTGGAGGACCACAGGGGAACGCGCCGGTGTCGTTGAGCAGCAGTTTCTCGTGCGCCGGAAGCATCTCGCGCTCGTGATCACGATGATCATTCGAGGTTGCGAGCGTCTCACGCATCATCACGAGCAGCAGATAGCGGC
>CAZOSR010000218.1:1977-3489 GCA_964582445.1 uncultured Coriobacteriaceae bacterium
TGATCATTCGAGGTTGCGAGCGTCTCACGCATCATCACGAGCAGCAGATAGCGGCCGCGCGGGGTGAGTGTGAGCCAGCGGTCACCATTCTCGGCAATGCCACCCGAGAGTCTCATGAACGCCATCTCGATCGGAAGCGCGCGCTCGATCGGCGACCCGAAGTCACGTTCGAACTTGTGTTTGTCCAACCTGAGGCCGAATAGCTCAGTCACGAAGCGATACCGCATGCGGCCGATCCTGCTGTACGGTTTGCCGGCTTTGGCGACAGCCGTGCGACCCTGGTCGATGCGCGCCCGGTACTCATCAAGCGAGAACGTGTTGTTGTAGATGCGTCCGCCGAGGTACGACATCGCACCCGAGCCAAGACCCACGTACTCCTCGTAGTCAACGATGTACTCGTCGATCATCCCGCCCTTCTCGCGAGAGAAGGTCCATGCGGATGCGGGCTCGAAATCAGGTGCCAGCCCCTCGTAGATGGCGCGGTAGTACTCGGCTTCCCGGCCGTAATCGACTTCACCGATGGTGCGCGCCAGCTCACGCCGGTTCTTGGGAGAGGCCATCAGCGGATAGAAGGTCGTCTGGTTGGCGCCGGTCTGCTTCACCCTGGCGATGTCGTTCTCAAGCATCGACAGCGTCTGGCTGGGGAAGTTGAAGATCATGTCCACGTTCAGCGAGTGGAACTTCCCGGCGGCATGGCAGACGCGCTCGAACACTGCGTCGGCACACCCGTACTTGTCGTACCGGGCCATCTGCTGCAGCAGCTGGTCGTCGAAGCTCTGGACGCCGACACTGAACCTCTGGACACGGTCCTTGAGCGCATCGATCGATTCGTCGGTGATGTGGTTGGGGCTCGACTCGGCCGAGATCTCGCCGATGCCCGGATAGAGCGACCTGGCCAGGTCGATCGTCTCGCAGAGCTCATCGATCAGGATGGTCGGCGTGCCGCCGCCGATGTACAGTGCACCGAATTCATAGCCGTACTCCGCCGAGCGCTCGAGTTCGGTACGCAGCGAGCGGAAGTAGTCACGCGCTCGATCCTCACCGTACAGGAATCGGTTGAAGCTGCAGTACGGACACAGCCGCTCGCAGAACGGGATGTGGATGTACAGGGAGTATGCTCGCCCTGGTTCGGGGTCGGGCAGACGTGCAATGTCCACGGGATGCTGCGCCATGTAGCCACGGTTGAGCACACGGAGCGCCCCGGTCAACACGCGTTCGGAAAGCATGGAATGCACGTCCTTATCCTGCCAACGACGACCATGCGTCGTGCGGTGTCCATCGTTCTTGTATACGACGCCAACCAGTCCATACCTGCAAACGAGGCGTCGGGGCGCGACAGGCGGACGCACAGCGGCAGGTGCCAATGGTGCGCTCGTCGCCAACCGGCGCTCACCGGACCTGCCGGGGTCCTGATGAAGCGGCCCCGATGTGGATACCGGGGCCGCTCGTCATCGTAGTGGTGCGGGTGAAAGGAGTTGAACCTTCACGGGGTTGCCCCCACATGGACCTGAA
>CAZOSR010000219.1:0-3483 GCA_964582445.1 uncultured Coriobacteriaceae bacterium
TGATCCAGCGTTGAGTAGTAAGAGCATCGCTGCGGAGGTGTCCACCTCGTAGGACGGCGCCGAAGCGGGCCGATCCGGCCCGGCGCACGCGTTCCTGCAACCAGGACGAAGTCGCTGTCTGACGCAGCGATGGGAGAGGGCCGTCGGGTGACCGGCGGCCCTCTCTGCGTTCGCAGGGTGTGTTGATCCTGGGCGGTGCGTCACCGCATGATCGGTCGCGAATCCTAGCTGACCGTCTGCCACCAGCCCGCGTGGTCGCGCACCGAGAACTCGATGAGCCCGCGCCCGAGCAGTTCGCCGAGGTAGCCCTTCACGTCGGTGACGGCGAGCCAGTACACCGCCTGGTTCTGGGGCAGGCCGAGTTCACGGGAGATGAAGGCAACCGCCCCCTCGGTGGTCATGCCGTCGCGGAGTCCATCGAGCAGCAGTTCGGCGGTGCGGTGTACCTGCGCGATGTGATGCTCGATGTGCTCGTCCGCTTCGCTGCGACGGATGGGGTGGCCATGCGCGGGCACGAGCCAATCGCACTCGATTCCACGGATGCGCTCCAGAGAGGCCACGACCATCCCCGGGTCGATCGCGTAGGGGAGCGGATGCTGCTTCCATAGCTCTTGCAGGTACAGCGCATCACCGGTGAACAGCACGCCGTCGGCGGTGAGGAAGCCGTGGTGGCCGAGCGTGTGACCGGGGAGCGGGATCGCCGTCGCCCGAGGGTCGTCCAGGTCCTCAACGTAGCCATCGACCGTGCAGCCGATACCGCGGAACAGCTTGGTGGTCATCTTGTTGCTCGGCTTGGCCCAGCTGAACATGCCGCGGATGTTGATGTCGGGGTTCTCCACCATCGCAGCATCGTCGCGCGCAGCGAGCACTCGAACGCCACCCGGTCGCAGCAGATATGCTACCGAGAAGTGGTCGGCGTGGCCGTGCGTGATGGCGAGGGTGTCGAGCGGAACGCCCTCGTAGGAGGATTCGTCCTCGCCGGTGTCGATGCCGAGGCCGTCGACAAGACCGGCATTGGTGAGTCCCGGCACCACGAAGGTGTCGGCGGTGAGGCGGATCATAGTATCGGGCACACCAGACATGGAGACAGTATGCCACTGCGCGGGCGGGGGCGCGGGTGAAGCAGATGCGCGGCGGTTCACATTCGGGGAGGAGGCCAGGATGCCCAAGCGGGTTCTGGTCGGTTATGCGACACGCACGGGGTCGACGACGGGCGTTGCCGAGGCGATCGGTCGCACGCTCGGCGAGCGCGGGTATGCGGTGGAGGTCAAGTCGCTTCGCGAGACGCCAACGGCTGACGGCTACGATGCCTGCGTGATCGGCAGTGCGATCAACGGCGGCGTCTGGCTGCCCGAGGCGTTGAGCTGGCTCGAGGCCAATGGCGACGCGCTCGGCGCGATGCCGACTGCCACGTTCTGCGTGCACAGCATGAACGCCGGAAGCGACGAGAAGCAGACCCGCAAGCGCGCGGCGTATCTCGACAAGGTGCGCGCGGTTGTCACGCCGGCGGCCGAGGGGTTCTTCCTCGGCAAGGGACCGACCGCAGAAGACACGTCATTCATCGCGCGGTGGGCCTTCAAGGCGTTCGGTGGCAGTGCCGAGGGTGATTCACGCGACTGGGACAAGATCCGGGCATGGGCCGAGGGGCTGGATCTGTAGGGGTCAGCAGCGTCGTCCCAAAGCGGCGGCCAGGGGTCCCGCCCCAACCACGCTCCCCGACTACGCTCTGACCGCCCGCGCGGCGAGTGCGGCGATCTGGGCCATGACGTGCTCGAGCGGCTGCTCCGGATAGAAGACCAGCCAGTCGAGCGCTGTGGTCGCCGTCATGCCAAACAGCGCCGAGGCGGCGAACTCCGGGTCGAGATCCAACGGGAAGACACCGGCCGCGCGGCCTTCGATGATCGCATCGATCACGTGCGCGAGGATGCGCCGCCGCAGCATCACGAGGCTTTCGCGCCAGACGCGGTCCTCACGCCACAACTCAGTGATGAGCAGCTTCGCAAACGCACGGTTATCGCGGATCCACTCCAGTTCGGCCCGCACCAGAGCGAGGACGCGTTCGATCGGGTCCCCCGAGGAGCGGGTGGCCACCGCGAACCGATCGGCGAGCGATTCGAGCTCGGAGGCGATCAGCGCTTCAACGAGCTCGGTCTTGCTCTTGAAGTGGTAGTACACGGTGCCCTTGGCGACTCCTGCGCGCTCGACGATCGCGTCGACGGTCGTGCCGGTGAAACCCTGCTCCGAGATCAGCTGCAGCGCTGCGGCGAAAAGCTGGGCCTTGGTCTTGTCGGATCGGGTGGACACGGGCACTCCCTTCAGGGGTATGCCGATTCTACCGAAAGCGGGCGCCAACGATGGCGCCGGGACACGCACGGGCGTCCCGGCGCCACCCTGCGACCTACAACTCGAGCGCAGGCTTGAGGCGGGACGAGTCCCAACCACGCGCCAGGATCGCGGCCACAGACGAGAGCAGCAGCGCGCCGATGGTGAATGCGCCGAGTGCCCATGCGTCGTGCGCCAGCGCCGACATGTTCCCGCTGGAGATGGCCTGCCGTAGTCCGTCAACGGCGTAGGTCATCGGCAGAAATGGGCTGATGGAGCGGAAGAAGCCCGGCAGCATCTCGATGGGGAAGGTGCCTGCTGCCGAGGTGAGCTGGAGCATGAGCACCACAATCGCCAGGAGTTTGCCCACGATGCCGAACAGTGCGTTGAGCGTCTGCAGCACCGCCACGAACGCGAGTGCGCAGAGCACCGCGAACAGGTACAGCGCCGGGGTGGCCGCGGCCTCCAGTCCGAGCGCCGTCTGCAGCACGAACACCAGGATGACGGCCTGCACCACGCCGAGCGTGGCGGCGGGCCAGTAGCCGCCAAGGGCGGCAGCGAGCGGGTTCCTGCCCTCACGCACGCCCTTTTCGGGCAGCGGCGCGAGCAGGAAGTACGCGATGAGCGCGCCGACCCATAGTGCGAGCGGGATGAAGTATGGCGAGAAGCCGGTACCGTAGTTGGGCACCGGGCCGATCGCCGCCGAGTCGAGCTCGACAGGCGAGGACATCATCGCCGCGTTGGCCGCACGTTCCTCATCGGTCAGGTCCGGCAGTTCGGCGACGCCGGCGGCGATGCCATCGGCCAGTTCGCGCGAACCGGAGGCGGCCGGAGCCAGGCCCGTCGCCAGCTCTCTCGCACCGTCACGCAACGAGCCGAGGCCGGCGGTGAGCTCGTGGGCCCCGCCGGCCGCGTCTGACGCACCCGAGGCGAGCGCGTCGGTGCCTTCGGCGAGATCGCGGGCGCCCGAGACCAGGCGCGACGATCCGGTGTGCGCCGTGGCGATGCCCGCCGCGAGCGATGAGGAGCCGGTGGCCGCCTGTGAGGCGCCGGTGGCGAGCGACTGCGCGGACGTGCTCGCCGAGCCGAGGCCAGCCACGAGCGTGCTCACGCCGCCGCTGGTCTGCTGCGCGGCCCCGAGCGCCGTGGCGAAGCTCACAT
>CAZOSR010000220.1:0-3427 GCA_964582445.1 uncultured Coriobacteriaceae bacterium
TCTTGAGGAAGTCCACTCTACCGAGACCAGCGATATCCAGCAGCTCGTCCACGGTCACGCTCTGAACGGCCACCGCGCCGCATCCGGTGACGGTGCTAGCCGCACCGTACTCGGCGAGGGTCTCGATCTCCGCAGTCCCCGATTTATCAGAAACGGCGACGTTATGCAGTTCAACGTTGTTCAGGTGGTTGAGATCGCACATCGCCCTCATCACATCGAAGGTCTGGGGGTGTGCTTCCACGGCGACGACCCGGCCGTGCTCACCGACGGATCGTGACCATCTCAGTATCTCGGTTCCTGTCCCAGCGCCGATGTCAACGACCACATCCCCTGACGTTGGCACGTAATCCCACTCCCACGTGTCATGCGTCTGCTCATCAAGATCGTCCGGAGTCAAGGTGCGGGATCCCGGCATCTCAGCGTGGATGTACGTGCTGCCGTACCGGTGGAACCAGGCACCACCGTGATATACCACCCCGGCAACGCCCCAGTTCCGCAGTTCGGATGACCGCTCGAGCAGTCGTCTCAGCAGCCATCGCAGGCCGGGGCGATCCAATGTGGTCTGCAACTCCATGTCGGGTGCTGGACGCGCGGCGGCGAGCACAAAAGAGACCACCCTGAGTGATGTGCGCAGCCACCGCAGTCCTCGTCGATCAAGCCCCGACTTCAGCTTCGCCCGTGCTTCTCGCACTGTGTGCTGCCACGTAGAGCAGGATCCATTGCCGGTCATCGCGAGCGCAACCTGCCCACGGACGCCGCCAGGCTTGACTCCGGTGACCAACCCAATTCGCGCATCCTGCGATTGTCGCCTCGTGACACGGTCCCGCTCTCGAGCGAATCGGCGACCTCAACAACTGCCGGCGAGTCCCAAGCACGCAGGATCTCGTCAACAAGCGTTGCCACGGTGACGCTCTTCCCGCTACACACGTTGTACGCCTGCCTGGGCTCTCCGCGCTCGGCAAGAAGCAGCAGTGCCTTGGCGGCATCTTCCACATCTACGAAGTCCCGTGCTGAGACGATCTCACGGACACGTATGACGCTGGCCCCGGCATCGAGCTGCTCGATAACATCGCTCACGACCGATCCCCGGGGCTCCCCCACTCCAAGCAGATTGAACGGTCGCGCGATGGACACGCGAACACCATCGGTTTGCACGAATGCCCGCGCAGCCTGCTCCGCCATGACCTTGCTCGAGGCGTAGTGCGACAGCGGATTGAGCGGCTCTTCCTCAGAGGTTGGCGTGTTCGGACTGGAGCCATAGACTGCTGCCGAGCTGACGATCACCACGCCTGCAGCAGGTACCTCTGATGCAATGTGCGCAAGCAGTCGCCACACGAGACCGACGTTCGCGTCGTAGAGTGCGGATGTGGAGACCAGCGCCCGCGGCGTCACCCCCGCGCAGTGCACGATGCGCTCGGGCGCAACCCCGGCAAGCGCAGAACGCACCCCAGAGGCATCGAGCCAGTCGATCTCACGGTACTCGACACCGGCAACCGGCTGCGTCAACTCACCCGCCCGCACCAGCCCAACCACTCGAGCTCCCTCGGCCACTGCACGGCGGCACACCGCGCTCCCCAGGAATCCCGCTGCACCGGTCACGAGCACGCCGGCCATACTAGTCTCCGTTCGGCAGGAACTCGGCACGCCTGGCCTCGAACTCCTGCTGGGCGCGGGCGAAGTCGTCGTGTCGCCCGATATCCAGCCAGTAGCCGTCGAAGGGAACCGACCGGACCCGTTGGCCGCGATCTAGGAGCCGCAGTATCAGGTCAGGGAAGTCCAGCCGCTCTCCGCGTACCACGTGCCCGAGGACGGCTGGCGAGAACGCATACACCCCCGTGCTCACGGTGTACTCGTGTTCCGGCTTTTCCACATAGCCTGTTACCGTTCCATCGGCATCGGATTCCACAACACCGAAGTCGATTCGCGCGGTGCGCGTTTTCGTCGCAATCGAAGCGACCGCTCCAGATGCTGCATGTCCTGTGAGGAACGCACCATAGTCAAGTGTCGTGAGCACATCGCCATTCATCACCAGGAACGGCTCATCCAGGCGATCGATCAGTGCGAGGGGACCCGCCGTGCCGAGTGGATGCTCTTCACGCGAGTAGTCGATCCTCAGACCGAACCTGGAGCCATCGCCAAAGAACGCCTCGATCAACTCCGCGAGATAGCCAACCGCGAGAGTGACCTCGCTGAAGCCGTGTGCTGACAGTTGCCGGAGCACGACCTCGAGTATCGGGGTTTCCCCTAGCGGCATGAGCGGTTTGGGGAAGACCGTTGTGTACGGCGCGAGTCGCGTCCCCTTGCCACCGGCCAGTATCACTGCACGCGAGCCCATCACGCCTCCTTCAGATCGCATACCCAGACTTGTATCGTGCAAGATTCCGAGGCTCCGAGAACCACTCGGCCGTGCGAGTCAGGCCGTCACGCAGCGGCATCTGTGGCACCCAGCCGGTCAACTGCTGAGCGAGAGTGTTGTCCGAGAGCAGGCGCTCCACCTCGCTGTTCTCCGGCCTCGATCGCTCGTCATCAGAGACGATTGGGACCTCGCGGCCGACGACATCCATGATGAGCTCCGCCAGCGCACCGATTGCGATCTCTTCGCCCACGCCGAGATTCACGTCGCGCCCGACAGCCGCATCGCACTCGCCGAGGGCGATGAAGCCGGCTGCCGAGTCAGCGACGTATGTGAGGTCGCGGGTGGGATGCAGCGAGCCAAGGTGCAGCTCGTTGGCCCCGCTCATGAGCTGGGTGATGATGGTGGGGATGACCGCGCGCGCCGATTGGCGAGGTCCGTACGTATTGAAGGGACGCACGATGGTCACCGGTAGATCGAAGCTGCGATAGAAGGAGTCCGCCATCGCGTCCGCGCCTATCTTGGAAGCCGAGTACGGTGACTGCCCCTGGCGCGGGTGCTGCTCATCGATCGGCACGTACCGGGCGGTTCCGTATACCTCGCTCGTACTGGTGACCACCACGCGCTCGAGCTCGTGGTCGCGCGCCGCCTGCAGTACGTTCAGCGTGCCCCTTACGTTGGTATCCACATAGCTGTCTGGTGAGTGGTACGAGAAGGGTATGCCGATGAGCGCTGCCAGGTGCATCACGGCGTCTGCGCCAGCCAAAGCGGTGCGCACGCCGTTCGGATCCCGGATATCTCCCATGAATACGTCGACCCCGGCCATAACCTCCACAGGTACGCTGTCCAGCCAACCCCAGGAGTTGAACGAGTTGTAGTAGCAGAAGGCCCTGACCCGGCTGCCGTGCGCAACAAGCGCTTCGACCAGATGGCTCCCGATGAAGCCATCAGCACCGGTCACCACCACCTGTTTGCCGCGAAGATCCATGCCAGCACCCACCCGTCATCTTCGTAGTCGTGGACCCTGAATAGCGTACACGAGTGGGCTACGCAGTGGTGGACGCACCCGGTAGT
>CAZOSR010000221.1:0-3417 GCA_964582445.1 uncultured Coriobacteriaceae bacterium
CTTGCGGAGCAAGCTGAAGTTGGCCATGTTCCGTGTGCCCACCTGGAGGATATCCGCATACTCGTCGACCACGGCAGCGTTCGCGGAGTCCGTCACCTCGGTCACGACGAGTAGGCCGTACTCGTCGGCCGCCTCACGGAGCAGTTCGAGCCCTTTGAGTTCCAGGCCCTGGAACGAGAATGGCGACGTGCGCGGCTTGAAGGCACCGCCTCGCATCACCCGGATACCGAGCTCCTTGAGTGTTGCTGCGACCTCACGCATCTGCTCACGGCTCTCCACCGAGCATGGCCCGGCGATGATGGTGACCGCACCATCACGCTCGACCGGCAGCGCGTTCGGCTGCGTAGTCTCGCCGCTCATCCGCGCATCTCCTTCATCACGTGCAGGATGGTCTCGTATATCTCGCGCAGGTTCTCCGCATACAGCGGCCCCTGATTGCATGCGGCCAGATGCGCGAATATCTCTTCCTCGCGTTTGGGATCGTACAGCCCCCAGTGGACCTGAGGCTTGAGCGCGCGAATCGCGAGCGATTCTGCCGCCCGCGCATTCAACAGCCGCACGAGCTCGCAGTCGATCTCATCGATCCGCGCACGGTGCTGCTCGATCTGCTCCTGGGCCTGGGGCTGCTTGTTCACGATGGCCTCCTCACGCACTCCCGCATTCGTGTGTGTCCCGTGACGCGCGGCGCCGGTCTCCCGGCGCCGCTATGGTCGCTCATTCGATGCTTACTCCCACTCGATCGTGCCAGGCGGTTTACTCGTGATGTCGTACGCAACACGATTGATGCCATCCACCTCGTTGATGATCCGGTTGCTCATCTTGGCAAGCAGATCGTGCGGCAGGCGCGCCCAATCGGCTGTCATGGCGTCCGCCGAGGCAACGGCGCGGATGATTATCGGATGTCCGTACGTCCGCTCATCCCCCATCACTCCGACGCTGCGGATGTCGGGAAGAACGCCGAAGTACTGCCACACGCTCCGTTCAGCATCCCACTCATCGATCTCCTCGCGGATGATCGCGTCAGCCTTGCGAAGCGTATCGAGCTTCTCATGCGTGATGCTGCCGATAATGCGCACCGCCAGTCCGGGACCCGGGAACGGCTGCCGGTGCACGATCTCATCGGGCAGGCCGAGCTCGGAACCCACCGCGCGCACCTCGTCTTTGAAGAGCGACTTCAAAGGCTCGATGAGATCGAAGTGCACGCCCTCCGGGAACGGGATGAGGTTATGGTGACTCTTGATCTTCGCGGCGGTCTTGCTGCCACTCTCGATCACGTCCGGATACAGCGTCCCTTGCGCGAGCCACTTGACGCCTTCGAGCTTGGTCGCCTCCTCGAAGAACACCTTCCAGAACTCCTCGCCGATGATGCGGCGCTTCTGCTCGGGATCGGTCACGCCTGCCAGCAACGAGAGGTAGCGGTCCTCAGCCTCCACGTGCACGAGATCGATGTGGAACTGGTCGCGGAACGTGCGGACCACCTGCTCGGCCTCATCCAGGCGCAGTAAGCCATGGTCCACGAACACGCATGTCAGCTGCTCGCCGATAGCCCGGTGCAGCAACGCTGCCACCACACTCGAGTCCACGCCGCCCGAGAGGGCGCATATCACGCGGTCGCGCCCCACCTGCTCACGCACCCGACCGACCGTCTCGTCGATTATGTTGAGCATGGTCCACACTGGCGGAATGCCGGCGATCTCGTGAAGGAACGTCTTGATGATGTGCTGGCCGAACACCGTGTGCGCGACCTCGGGATGGAACTGGGTAGCGTACAGCTTGCGCTCCGGATCCTCCATGGCGGCGACCGGCGTGATGGCAGTGCGCGCGGTCACCAGGAACCCTGAGGGGGGGGCGCCCACACTGTCTCGGTGACTCATCCAGCACTGCGAGGACTCTGGAACGCCGTCAAGCAGACGACACTCCGGTTCCATCACGGTGAGCTCGGCGAATCCGTACTCACCAACATCGGTGTGTGGCACCTCACCACCCAGATCCCGCGCCATCAGCTGCATCCCGTAGCAGAATCCGAGAACCGGTATCCCTAGATCATAGATGCGCGTGTCGATCGACGGCGCGTCCGGCGCGTAGACGCTCGCCGGACCACCGGAGAAGATGAGCGCCGCCGGTTGGCGACGCTCGATGTCCTCCGCGGTGATATCGTGCGGGACGATCTCCGAGTACACGCGCGCTTCACGAACACGCCGCGCAATCAGTTGCGCGTACTGGGCGCCGAAGTCCAGGACGAGGACCGTTGGCTGCTTGTCGTGATAGTTGTCCACCACTCCCGCCCTACCGGCCCATGCCCACGCCCTGCGCCTGCTGGAGGGTCTTGCCCTCGGTCTGCAGCGCGGGCGCGACCATGACCTCGGCCTTCTGGAAGGCCTTAAGGTTCTCGTAGCCACAGGTCGCCATCGAGGTACGTAGGCCGCCGCACAGGTTCAGCGTGCCGTCGTTCTCGTGTGCCGGACCGGTGAGGATGTCCTCAAGAGTGCCCTTCTGCCCGGCGAAAACACGCGTGCCGCGCGGCAGGTCGGGATGGAAGGTCGCCATACCCCAGTGGTAACCGCGTCCGGGCGCCTCTGCTGCAGCCGCAAGCGGCGAACCGATCATGACGCTGTCAGCGCCGCACGCGATCGCCTTGGCGAGATCCCCGCCGGTGCGCATTCCACCGTCGGCGATGACGTGACAGTACGTGCCGGTCTCGTCGAGGTGTCGCATGCGAGCGGCAGCCGCATCTGCGATGGCGGTGCACTGCGGAACACCGATGCCGAGCACGCGGCGCGAGGTGCAGGCGTGGCCGGGACCGACACCCACGAGCACGCCGACTGCGCCGGTGCGCATGAGATGCAGGGCTCCCTGATAGCTGCAACACCCGCCCACGATCACCGGTATGTCGAGCGAGTCGATGAACGCGTTCAGATCGAGCGGCTTGTCGTAGCTTGAAACGTGCTCGGCAGAGACGACCGTCCCCTGGATGATGAGGATGTCGAGCCCACCCTCGAGCGCGGGACCGATGAAGCGCTCGACGTTCTGCGGTGTGAGCGAAGCGGCGGCAAGCACACCGCCGGCCTTGATCTCGGCCACGCGCTGCTTCACGAGTTCCGGCTTCACGTCCTCGGCAGCGTAGATCTCCTGCATTTTGCGGGTCGCCTCTTCGCGGCTGAACGACGCGATGGCATCAAGCTGCGGGCCGGGATCCGCATAGCGTGTCTGGATTCCCTCGAGGTTGAGCACCGCAAGACCACCAAGCTTGCCGAGCGTGATGGCAAACGCAGGATCCACAACGCCATCCATTGCGGAGGCGAGAACGGGAAGCGGGAAGGCGTAGTCCCTGCCCTTGTATGAGAACTCCCATGCGATGTTGACATCGCGCGGGTCACGCGTCCGGCGACTCGGGACGATAGCGATGTCGTCAAAGCC
>CAZOSR010000222.1:0-3413 GCA_964582445.1 uncultured Coriobacteriaceae bacterium
AGAGTCCGCGGCAGTGGAGCGCACGACCGCTTGACCCTTCCGTCGCGCATGCGTTCAGGACGCGCGTAGCCGAGGTGGGGATGGGCCCTGTCTTCGTGCACACTGCCTATCTCATCAACCTGGGCAGTGACGCCGACGAGCTGTGGGAGCGTTCATGGCACGCGTTGGCCGATGAGATCGCACGTGCCGAATCGCTCGGAGCGCGCGGTGTCGTCACTCACGTAGGCACGCGCTACAAGAGCGCTCCGGAGAAGACGGCAGCACGCATCGCGCGCGGCGTCGACCTTGCCTGGGCCGAATCGGGAGCCGGGCACACGCGGCTGCTGCTTGAGAACACCGCAGCGGCGGGGACGACGTTTGGCGATGGGCCAGATGAGCTCGGGGCGGTTCTTGACAGGCTGCGGGGCTCGGAGGGTCACGTGGGTGTGTGTCTGGACACGTGTCATGCACACGCGGCCGGATGGAACCTGGCCCTCTCTGAGGAGTGGGATCGCATGATCAGCGCCTTCGAGTCGTGCTGCGGGATGCCCATCGAGCTCATCCACGCGAATGATTGCGTCTATCCCAGCGGCGCCCACAAGGACCGGCACGCGTGGATCGGTGACGGAACCATCGGCATGGACGGGTTCCGGTGCATGGTCGATGATTCGCGGCTTGCCGAGATTCCTGTTGTGACCGAGATGCCCGGAGAAGTCCCGGAGAAGGACGCCGAGAACATCAGGCGTCTGAAGCGGCTGCGTGACGCCTGCGCGGGATGCGAAACATCCGCCGCACCGTGTGCATGACGGCTGTGGTTGCCGCATCGACGCCGCCGTCCACAGGAATGACGAGCGGAGCGTGCTGCTGGACGTAGGCGTCGACGACGGCAAGCTCCTCGAGGCGTTTGGCGGTCAGCGGCGGGTTTGAGGCTACACGGCGGACTGCCCTGTCCAACGCACGACGAATGCGGGCTTCAAGGGCCGTTCTGTCGAGTCCGTCGCGTGTTGCGCGGATCGTTGTGAACCGCCAACCGTTGACGATGAACGACAGCGTCAGCGAGGCGGGATCGCCTTCCACGAGGACCGATACAGGAACCTGGCGCGAACGAGCAGCCATCGCAAGGCCGGCGACTGTGCGCTCGTACGCCCGGAGGCCATCACGGAAGTACGCGGCTTGTTCGAACTCCTCATTCCTTGCGAGGCGGTCCCGCATCTCCTGGAGCTGCACACGTGTGTCATCAGGTGGCCCCGCAAGGGCCGCGAGCGCGCGCTCGACGCGCCGGGCGTACCGCTCCGGGCCTTCGGCATAGGTCGACTCGGCCGGACACGTGCCGTGTTCGCGGTACGTGCACCTGTGGGCGCGGCACTCGGCAATGGTGCGCCTGCAACGCCTGAGGCCATGGATACGCGAAAGGACATCGACGGTGGTAGTGGCGGCCCAGCGATTAGTAAGCGGTCCGAAGAGCGATCCGTTGGTGAGACGGCGCCGCGTCAGTTGAAGCGCAGGGTACGTTGCGCCTGTATCTACATGCAGGTAGAGGGGAGCGCGGGGCGTTGTGGTGTCGTGGTTGTACTCGGGCTGGTACCGGTAGCGCAGATGCGTTTCGAGCAAACGTGCGTCGAGCGCTGAGGAGCACGGGAAGTACTGGACGGACTCTGCAAGGGCGGCGGGAGAGTCTCCGTCGCAGGATGAGGCATAGAAGTGAGACCGGACTTTGGTGTGCAGGTCCCGCGCTCTGCCGACGTAGATGACGGCATCACACGAGTTGCGAAAGAGGTAGACACCCGGCTCGTTGGGGATGGTTGTAGCTAGCGTCAACTTCGCGGAGAGATCGCTTGCCACGGCGATTCCGCAGAACTTGGCCGTTTCGCCGGCTGAGGTTATGCCGCGTTCGGCGAGTTCGGGCAGCATCGCGATCAGTATCTCGGCGGTGGCCACTGCGTCTGGCAGGGCGCGGTGATTGGGCACGACCGTGACTCCGTAGAAGGCGGCCAGTTCGCGAAGGTTGTTGCGCTCGAGTTCCGGGTGGAGCAACCGTGCGAGGCAGAGTGTGTCGAGTATCGGACGGGGGAACGGATTGCCGGACACCATCTCGGATTGGTAGTCCAAGAAGCCCATGTCGAAGCGGTGATTATGCGCTACAAGGACCGCTCCTTGGGCGAAGCGCACGAAGGAGTGCATGACCTCCTCGATCGGGGCCGCCTGTGCCACCATCGCCTCGGTGATGCCCGTCAGGCGCTCGATCGACGCAGGGACAGGTTCTGCCGGGTGGACCAATGCGGAGAAGGTGTCGACCACAGCACCGCCCTCGATGCGAGCGGCGCCGATCTCGATGATCGATGAAGAGCCGGGGCGGCATCCTGTCGTCTCGATGTCCACACTGACCAGGGGGCCCTCGGCGAGCAAGGTGGGTGCGAGCATGCAGCTTCCGTCGTACGGTCGTCGTTCGTTTCATCGTACCACGGGGGGAAGATACACCTGCGCGTTAGGCGCTTGCATGTCCTATGATAGAGACGTCTGTGGACAGCCCCGAAGCGATCATGCGAGGTGTCAGAATGGCCTTCTTCGTTCTGGAGAAAGAGAGTGGCGGCTCCCTGCGTCTTCCGATCGGCGGGGTTTTCGAGACGCGCGAGGAAGCACTCGCCGCACTGTCGACCGCTGTCGGCGCGCGCGAGGCGTCTGTCACCGGTCAAGTGTTTGTGGCGGACCTCGATGCTGCGGTGCCCGTGCTCGTAATGGCGACACCGCCAGCAGCGGAGCCGCCTGTCGATGACGACACACGGGTCGAGGCGCCCGCGGTCGAGGATGCTCCCTCCGACGAACTGGCCGAGGCGCCTATCGCTGAGGAACTCGACGTTGACGGTGAAGTCGAGGCGCTTGGCGAAGATGTGGATATCGACGGTGTGGCTCCGTCCACGGCGCTCGAGGAGGACGTTCCAGCGCTCGGGGCGGAAACGGCAGCTGGATCGCTTGCCGAAGCGCTGAAGCGGGCAGCGACGTCTCTCGAGGACGAGGGGATCACGGCTCCGGAGTCGATCAGCGCCGAGGACTTCTCCTTCGAGGCTGATGTACTGCCCGGGCAAGCCGATGACGAAGCCCCTGAGACTGCGGCGGAGTCGACTCTTGCCGCCGTTGCCGGGGTGGGGGTCGCGGAGCCGATGAGTGCTTCGGAGGCCGAAGAGACAGAGGTGTCCGAGGCTCCTGCCGAGTGGCCGTGGGCGAATGTGGAGGCCTTCACGGGTACGACCGAAGAGGATGAGGCAGAAGACGAGAGCGAGTCTGAGAGCGCGACGCCCGCCGGGGAGTCCGATGAGACCGACACGCTTATCACATCTGCGCCACCTGTTGGCGAGGAGGCGTATATGCCACGTCCCGTCATCCTCGGCGACTACGCTGATCTGGTTGATGATGCCGCGGTCACGGCGGAGGCCGAA
>CAZOSR010000223.1:0-3408 GCA_964582445.1 uncultured Coriobacteriaceae bacterium
CCATCGGGCCGTCGGTGGCGGCGATGACGAGGATCGCGCCGTCCATCTGGGCGGCACCGGTGATCATGTTCTTCACGTAGTCGGCGTGACCCGGGCAGTCGACGTGCGCGTAGTGGCGCTTGTCGGACTCGTACTCGACGTGCGCGATGGCGATGGTGATGCCGCGCTCGCGCTCCTCGGGAGCCTTGTCGATCTTGTCGAACGGGGTGAAGTCGGCCATGCCCTTTGCCGCACGACACTTGGTGATGGCTGCGGTGAGCGTGGTCTTGCCGTGGTCGACGTGACCGATGGTGCCGACGTTCATGTGCGGCTTGGTGCGCTCGAACTTCTGCTTGGCCATGAACGTATCCCCTAGCCCTGGTCGCTGACGCCGGACTTGGCGACGATCTCATCGGCGATCGACTTCGGCACCGGCTCGTATGCCTTGAACTGCATCGAGTACGCGGCACGACCCTGAGTGCGAGAGCGCAGGTCGGTAGCGTAGCCGAACATGTTAGCCAACGGAACCTTGCCGTGAACGATCTGGGAGTTACCACGCGGCTCCATGCCCTCGATGTGTCCGCGGCGGCTTGAAAGATCGCCCATCACATCGCCCATGAACTCCTCGGGCGTGTCGACCTCAACGGCCATGACCGGCTCGAGGATAACCGGAGCAGACTTGCGCAGTGCCTCCTTGATGCCCATGGAACCGGCGATCTTGAATGCCATCTCGGAGGAGTCGACGTCGTGGTATGAACCGTCCACGAGCTCGACCTTGATGTCGACGACCGGGTACCCGGCGAGCACACCGGTGGTGATGGCCTCCTGGATACCCTTATCGACCGAGGGGATGTACTCCTTCGGTATCGACCCGCCGACGATCTTGTTCTCGAACACGTAGCCGTCGCCGGGCTGCTGCGGCGATACGTTGAGCACGACGTGCCCGTACTGACCGCGGCCACCGGTCTGCCGCACGAACTTGCCGTGTACATCGGTCACAGGCCTGCCGGCAGTCTCACGGTACGCCACCTGCGGCTTGCCGACGTTGGCCTCGACTTTGAACTCACGGAGCAGTCGATCGACGATGATCTCCAGGTGCAGCTCACCCATTCCCGCGATGATCGTCTGACCCGTCTCCTCGTCCGTGCGCACGCGGAACGTCGGGTCCTCCTCGGAGAGCTTGGCAAGAGCCGCGCCGAGCTTGTCCTGCTCGGCCTTGGTCTTGGGCTCGATGGCGATGTCGATGACCGGATCGGGGAACTCCATCGACTCCAGCAGAATCGGGGAATCCTCGCCGCAGAGCGTGTCGCCGGTCGTCGTGTTCTTCAGGCCGACGGCGGCGACGATGTCGCCAGCGTAGACAGCGTCGATGTCTTCACGGTGGTTCGCGTGCATCTGAAGCAGGCGCCCGAAGCGCTCCTTGTGACCCTTGGTGGCGTTGAGCACGTGCGAACCAG
This sequence comes from uncultured Coriobacteriaceae bacterium, assembly GCA_964582445.1. Lineage (GTDB taxonomy): Bacteria > Actinomycetota > Coriobacteriia > Anaerosomatales > Anaerosomataceae > Anaerosoma. The sequence continues at coordinate 1,437 of CAZOSR010000223.1, forward strand.
AGGTCATCGTGCCCGAGTACACACGGAAGTAGGTCAGCTTGCCGACGAAGGGATCGGTCATCACCTTGAACGCAAGTGCGGCGAAAGGTGCATCGTCGGATGCCTCACGCGTGATGTCGGAGCCATCGCGCACGAGCGTACCCTTCACGGCGGGGATGTCGAGCGGACTCGGCAGGTAATCGACGATCGCGTCGAGAAGCGCTTGCACGCCCTTGTTCTTGAACGAAGCACCGCAGACGACCGGCGTGATCGCGCAATCGATGGTCGCCGTGCGGATGGCAGCTTTGAGCTCGTCCTTCCCGATCTCCTCATCGCCAAGGAACTTCTCGAGCAGGACATCGTCGTACTCGGCTGCGGCTTCGACAAGCTCGTGCCGGTGCAATTCAGCCTCGTCGCGCATATCCGCCGGGATCTCTTCGATCGTCGGATTGATGCCCTTGTCATCTTCATTGAAGTGGATCGCGTTCATCTCGATCAGGTCGATGATGCCCGTGAACTTGTCCTCGGCGCCTATCGGCAGCTGCAGGAGCACCGGACGCGTATCCAGGCGGTTCTTCATCATCTTGATCACGTTCATGAAGTCCGCCCCGGTGCGGTCCATCTTGTTGATGTACGCCATGCGCGGGACACCGTAGCGGTCCGCCTGACGCCAGACCGTCTCAGACTGCGGCTGAACACCGCCAACCGCGCAGAACACGGCGACAGTGCCGTCGAGGACGCGCAACGAACGCTCCACCTCGACAGTGAAGTCCACGTGGCCGGGCGTGTCTATGATCTGGATTCGATGGTCCTTCCAGAAGCACGTGGTAGCGGCAGATGTGATCGTGATACCGCGCTCCTGCTCCTGAACCATCCAGTCCATGGTGGCAGCGCCATCATGGACCTCGCCGATCTTGTGCGATTTTCCCGTGTAGAACAGGATTCGCTCCGTCGTCGTGGTCTTGCCAGCGTCGATATGAGCCATGATCCCGATGTTCCGGGTCAGAGCGAGCGGTGTCCTCTTCGAAGCCATGTAGTCTTCTGTCCTCTTCTTCGGTCCGGCTCAGGAACTACCAGCGGTAGTGGCTGAACGCACGGTTGCTTTCGGCCATCTTGTAGAGATCCTCACGCTTCTTCACTGAAGCGCCGAGGCCGTTGGCTGCATCCATGATCTCCGCTGCGAGACGCTCAGCCATCGTCTTCTCACGACGCTTGCGCGAGAAGCCCACGATCCAGCGGATCGCAAGCGTCGTCGAACGCCGTGAGTTGACCTCGATCGGCACCTGATAGGTGGCGCCACCGACACGCTTCGGCTTGACCTCGAGCGTCGGGCGGACGTTGTCCATGGCCTTCTTGAAGACGGATAGCGGGTCCTGCCCCATCTTCTGCTCGATGATGTCGAACGCACCGTATACGATCCGCTCGGCGACCGACTTCTTGCCATCGAGCAGGACCTTGTTGATCAGTTGGGTGACCAGCCGGTTGTTGTAGACCGGGTCAGGAAGCACCTCGCGGCGCTGTGCGGCTGCACGCCTTGGCATACTTCACTCCTCTGCTCACACGATAGGCCCGCCTGTAATCGCAGGCGGACCTAAGGGGTATCGGATCTTACTTGGGCTTCTTCACACCGTAACGCGAACGTGCTTGTGCACGCTTGTTGACGCCAGCGGCGTCGAGGGCGCCGCGGATGATCTTGTAGCGGACACCCGGCAGGTCCTTCACACGGCCACCACGCACGAGCACGATGGAGTGCTCCTGCAGGTTGTGGCCGATACCCGGAATGTACGCCGTGACCTCCATCTGGTTGGTCAGACGCACACGGGCAACCTTGCGGAGGGCCGAGTTCGGCTTCTTGGGAGTGGTGGTGTACACGCGCGTGCACACGCCACGCTTCTGGGGGTTACCCTTCAGCGCCGGTGTCTTGCTCTTGTCGGTGGCCTGGACGCGGCCCTTGCGCACCAGCTGGTTGATGGTGGGCACTACTCATCTCCTT
>CAZOSR010000224.1:0-3390 GCA_964582445.1 uncultured Coriobacteriaceae bacterium
GTCGATACCGGCGCTCCGATCCAGATGCCCGTGGGCCCCTCGACGCTCGGCCGCATCTGGAACGTCGGGGGCCAGCCGGTCGACGGTCAGCCGATGCCCGAGGTCGAGGCGTTCTACCCGATTCACCGCGAGGCCCCCGAGTACGAGGACCTCGAGCCCAAGACGGAGATCTTCGAGACCGGCATCAAGGTCGTGGACCTGCTCGAGCCCTACATCAAGGGCGGCAAGACGGGTCTGTTCGGCGGCGCCGGTGTGGGCAAGACCGTCATCATCATGGAGCTCATCAACAACCTCGCCATGCAGCACGGCGGCACGTCCGTGTTCACCGGCGTGGGCGAGCGCACCCGTGAGGGTACGGACCTGTACAACGAGATGAGCGAGTCTGGCGTCATCGAGAAGACGGCGCTCATCTACGGCCAGATGAACGAGCCTCCGGGAGCCCGTCTCCGCGTGGGCCTCGCCGGCTTGACCTCTGCGGAGTACTTCCGCGACCAGGGCCAGGACGTGCTGCTGTTCATCGACAACATCTTCCGCTTCACCCAGGCGGGTTCTGAGGTATCGGCGCTCCTCGGCCGTATGCCGTCCGCTGTCGGTTACCAGCCCACGCTGGCAACCGAGATGGGTGAGCTCCAGGAGCGCATCACGTCCACCAAGACGGGTTCGATCACGTCGGTCCAGGCCATCTACGTCCCGGCCGACGACCTCACCGACCCGGCGCCGGCCACAGCGTTCACGCACCTCGACGCCACCACCGTTCTCTCGCGCTCGATCGCGGAGCTCGGCATCTACCCGGCCGTCGATCCGCTCGCGTCTACGTCGCGCGCGCTGTCGCCCGATGTCGTGGGCGAGGAGCACTACCGCGTGGCCCGTGGCGTCCAGCAGGTCCTCCAGAGCTACAAGGACCTCCAGGACATCATCGCCATCCTCGGCATGGACGAGCTCACGGAGGAGCAGAAGCTCGTCGTGTCGCGGGCTCGCAAGATTCAGCAGTTCCTGTCGCAGCCGTTCCACGTGGCCGAGCAGTTCACGGGCATGGCGGGCAAGTACGTGAAGCTTGAGGACACGATCCGCGGCTTTGCCGAGATCATCGAGGGCAAGCACGACGATATCCCCGAGGGCGCCTTCCGGTACGTGGGCACCATCGAGGAAGCGCTCGAGGCGGCCGAGAAGATGAAGGCGAGCGTCTAACCATGGCCCGTACCCTCCTCTGCGAGATCGTGACACCGGAGAAGATCGTCTACACCAACGAGGTGGAGATGGTCATCGCCCCCACACTCGACGGCGAGGTCGGCATCCTGCCGCTCCATGCGCCGCTCGTCACCGTGCTGCGTCCCGGTGAGCTCCGGGTCCGGTACAACGACAACAAAGACGTCGAATGGTTCGCCGTCTCCGGTGGCTACCTGCAGGTCCACCAGGACAAGGTGATCGTGCTGGCCGACGCCGCCGAGCACGCGTCCCGTGTGGATGTGGACAGGGCTCGTAAGGCGAAGGAGATGGCCGAGGAGCGCATGGCCGCGATCAAGGCCAAGCCGCTCATGGAACGCGAAGGCATCGACGAGTGTGAGGCCGATCTTCGCTGGTGCGAACTGCAGCTCCAGGTGGCCGAGCGTCGCTCGTAGCCTACGGCCGGTGCATGTGCGCGTGATCAGCGGCGATCCCCGATCGGGGATCGCCGCTGTCGCTTGGATCCACCTGACGGGGTGGCCGCATATCAGCTATCGTGGGCGCGCGGCATCCTTCTGACTGTGGGGATCGTGAGGCTGGCAGTGACCGACTTGAAGCGTGAGGATCCTTCACCGGTGGGCAGGGTCGTCGAGTACGACTTGATCCGTGTCCTTTCGATCGCGCTGGTCGTTCTGATCCACGTCCTGTCGCCGTTCTATGGGAACGGAGCGATCGTTCTCTCGGGCGTCGATGTGGTCAAGCTTCTGTCGCGCGAGATCAGGTTCGTCGTGCCGATGTACGTGGTGTTGACCGGCGCGCTTGTCTGGACACGGCCCTCAACAACGATCCGGGGTTGGACCGAGTTCTTCGTCAGGCGAGCGCGTACCGTGCTCGTCCCGTATGTGGTCTGGTCCTCCGTCTTCGTTCTGATCCCGGTTGTCGGAGGCAGCGCGGCCTTCCCTGGTGTCCGCACCATGCTGCGACACCTGCTGCTCGGCTCGGCCCACTACCATCTGTACTTCGTGCCGATCATCCTCGGTGTCTACGCGCTTGCGCCAGTGGCATCGTGGGTGTGGCGCACTTTGGGCGGGGGAGTGGTGTTCGTGCTGAGCATCGTCGCCGGCATCGCTGTGCCGCTGGCGATTGGCGATCTCGACCAGTCTGCGGTCTTCCAGGCGGCAGAACTCGTCGCAACGTTCCTGCCATACGCGGGTACGGGTGCGTTGTATGCCGTCCTCAGGAAGGATCCCCGGTGGCAGGCGGTCGAGCGCTGGGCCTGGCCGCTCATCCTCGTCGGTGGTCTCGTAGTGCGGGCGTGGTTCGGGGCGGTGGTTCCGTGGCCGGGCGATCCGGCCCAGGTGCTGGCGCTTGCTGTCGTGATGAACGTACTCCAGTGCATCGCGTTCCTGGGTATGGCGCGGTACATCGCCAAGCGGTGGCCATCGTTCGCTGCACGTTCGGTGCCATGGGCGCCCGTCGTGCTCGGTGTGTACCTTGCGCACCCCTTGTTGCTGAGGGTTCTGATGCCGCTTCTGGACAGAGGCATCCTCCCCGCGTTTCCGTGGGCCGTCCTCGCGTGGACGGTCGTGACACTGACCTCTTTCGTTGCGATGCGCCGGCTCTCTCGATATCGGGGCCTCTGGTGGGTCCACGGTGTCTTCTCGCGGCCGTCCGGTGCCCAGACGATGGGGGCGCGGGAATCCGTTAGGTGACGTCTGGACTACGCCACTTGCCGCGTCTGGGCAGCTTGGCTACGGTGTCGTATACGCCCTAATCGCTCGAACGGACTCCTATGCCCTCCATCATCGTCACGGGTGGACGCCCACTCACCGGCACCGTGCAGGTCGGCGGTGCCAAGAACTCCGCGCTCAAGCTGATGGCCGCTGCCGTCCTGGCGCCGGGGGAGTCCGTGATCCACAACGTGCCGGAGATCAGCGACGTCGATGTGATGGCGCAGGTGCTCGAGGGGCTCGGCGTGCGAGTGAGCCGTGAGGGGCATTCGGTCCGTGTGGATGCATCGAACATCACTTCAGTGGAGACGCCCTACGAACTCGTCGCGCAGATGCGGGCGTCGATCGTGGTGCTCGGCCCTCTGGTCGCCCGGTTCGGGCGTGCACGCGTTGCGATGCCCGGCGGTTGCAACATCGGCTCCCGGAAGATCGACATGCACGTGCACGGGCTGGAGCATCTTGGAGCCGAGATAGCGTTCGAGCACGGCTACATCGA
>CAZOSR010000225.1:0-3377 GCA_964582445.1 uncultured Coriobacteriaceae bacterium
CAAACACGTTATGCGGTGCGGGGGACTTCATGGCGACACGATGCTCAGCGCCCTACACACAACGGGCAAGATATCTCTCATCGCTCGTTCTGGTGGGTGTCCTCTGCATTCTGGTCATCGGCTGTCAGCGAAACGAGACTGGCGAGCAGTCACCCGGACTTCCGGCGGTCAGTTACATCGGTGAGGCAGGCGGCATGTTGACCGTGGCAACTCACGGAGGGGCCACGTACCTCGTTGCGGAGAACGATGCCGTGATCCAAGTCCTCGGGCGGACCCTGCGCGTGACCGGCGAGAGCGCTGAATCCCTTGGGCTCACGCAGGCCCGCAGACCCGAAGGCTACCCCTCGACGGCACTGGTCCCCAGCGAGTTCCAGCGAGGAATCGGGATGACGCACACGACGGACGGCCATGGCTCGGCGCTAAGGCTCTCCTTCGATAGCGGGGATGATATCGTGCTCGAGCCCAAGCCCCCGCTGCGCAGCGTTCTGAGCGCAGGACTGGCTGACGTCACCGGAGATGGCACAGACGATCTCATCGTGGTAGCCATCGGCGATCCCGCGATCTGTGAAGACACCTACACCGGCTACATCGGATGGGCGACGGGACTCGCCGACGGCGCCTTCGCGGAAGTGGAGTGGCAAGACCCCTTGGGCGGAGGTCTTGCCTCGCTTATCATCACCGAGCTGGACGGGGTGGATGGCTACGAGGTTGTCGCGGGTGTCTATGAGACGTTCTGCACCGGGAGTCCGGCCGGTGTCTGGGTGTACAGTCCCTAGCACGAGGGCCCGCATAACCCCGGCTTCCACCCGACTCGCGCAGGGTGTCGCATAATGGGAGCGCAAGCTCGCGGGTGAAGCCGAAACACGTTAGACAGGGGGCAGTCGTGGACGATGTAGCGCGAGTTGCCCGCTGGATTGACCACCTGGCTGTCGTCGACAGCGAGATCCGCAGTCTCGCCCACATGGACAACGTCTTCTGGCAGATGCAGGCGATCCTGAACTCCAACGCCGACATCCCTGAGAAGACCATCTTCCTGAACTGGATTGGCACCACGTACGTCAGCACGGTTTCGTCTGGCCTAAGGCGTCTCGTGGACAAGCGAAGGGGAGTGGTCTCCCTGACTCGGCTGCTGAGCGACATGGCTCAGCACTGCCGACTCCTGACTCTGGAGCGCTACGTCGCGTTACACGAGGACTTCCTTCAGGATGATGCGAGGGACTGGTTCATTGAGCTCGCGGGTGGTGAAGGCGAGCACGTTTCGAAATCACGCATTGTCGAACTCGCGGACCGTCTCGACCGTGCGTTCGAGCGGGTCAACGAGTACACCAACACCCGAGTCGCTCATCGATCACAGCAGGACCCCGGAGTCGTAACCTACGGAGAGGCTCGGCGCGCGCTTGTCGAAGCGTACCTGGTGTTCCACTGGTGCTCGCGCGTACTCCGCTCGGTCGTCACCGACACCCCGGTGCCCATGATTGTGAACGACTGGCTGAGCGCATTCAGAGTGCCGTGGATACCTGAGGGCTCAGCCGTACCGGAATACAGACACCTGGACGCGGTCGTTGCGGAGATTGAGCAGTCAGCCCCTGTCTAACCCGGGCGTCGAGCAGAAAGCGCGCCCGTGTGCGGTAGACTCGGGCAGGGAAGTGAGCGGGGCGCGCTTCAGCTCACGCCCAAAGACGTTGATATGAGATTGCCGGTCAACCCGCGATCGCTCACGGCCCTCTCTGGTTTCTTGTCGGTGCAAGCGGGCGGGCACATGGGATCGGCGCTCGACCATGCTGATATCCGGGGATTCGAACCCCACATCTCGGTCGGACCGGGGCCTGCCTCAAACTAGGCGCGCGCTTACACGTCTCGCATAACGTCATCGAGGATCTCCCCGGAGTGTGGCGCCCGCCCGCATGCATGACGTCTGCTATCGGGCCGGACCGAGGTTGTCGGTCATGAGACCCCACACGAAGCCTGAGAGCTCGCGTGCGGTGGCAACGACCGCGGTGTGCGCCCCTTTCCTCGCAGCGATCCGGCGGTAGGTGCCGTTCAGGCGCACCTGCGCGGCCCACGAGTAGGCCGCGACCTCGGGGCCCTGGCCCTCGAGCCGCTCGCGCAGCTTGCCTCTGACCGCAGGGGCGTGCCGGTAGGCCCAGGCGGATTCCACCAGCACGCGGCGGATGTGCCGGTTTCCCGTCTTGCTGATCGAGCCTTGGTGCCGGCTCGCCCCGCTCGAGTGCTCAGAGGGCGTGAGCCCGGTGAAGCCCATGTAGGCAGCCGCATCACCGAAGCGTGAGAAGTCGCATGTCTCGGCGATGATCGTCATGGCCGAGAGCGTGGAGATGCCGCGGAGCGCCGAGAGGCGCGTGACGGCATCGGCGAAGGGTTCCGTCGCGGCGATCTGCTCGATCCGGCGTCCCATCTCGGCAAGCTGCGCATCACGGACGAAGTAGGCGGACATCAGGTTGTGAAACGCCTCTTGGGCGTGCGGCTCGTCGAAGGAAAGGGAGCGCGCCCACACCTCGAAGCGCTGTGACCAGGCATCCCTCGGCCCGGGGTAGCGCTTGCCGTAGCGCAGGAGGAAGCTTCTGATCCGCTGCCGGGCGATCCGCCGGTCGCACTTGACCTCCTCGCGCACACGGATGAGGTCACGCACGGCCTCCTCGTGGGGCCCGGGCACGCGGACAGCCGTGAGCTCGCCGGCGCGGTGTAGCCTCGCGAGGTTGCGCGCATCGATGCGGTCGGTCTTCACGCGCACACCGCTCCTTCTCGGGATGAGCGAGGGCGCGATCACGTCGCAGCCAAAGCCGAGCGAGGTCACGAGTCGGTGTGTGTCATACCCGGTGGGACCGGCCTCGTAGGCGAGGAGGGTCGAGGCCGGGTCGTGACGGGACAGCAGCCGCCTGATCGCCTCAGTGGTGTTGGGCACCACCCGCTCGTCGACCTCGGTGGTGCCGGGTCGCAGCACCGCGACCGCGATCGTGTCCTTGTGGACGTCGAGTCCGATGTGAGTACACTCGTTCATGGCCGGTCCCTCCGTATGTCGGCGCCGCGGGGTCATTCCCGCCGTGATCCACGTTATATGCGGATTCGGGCCGGCCATCTCATAGTGACTAGACGCGTCCATCCAGACGTTGCGCTTTGTGCGATAGACTCGGGTTGCGGGCGCCTGCTGGTGCGGGACGGTCGACTTGAGGGTCTGAGTGAGCAGGGCCTGATCATGATCCTCATCAACACCGGCATCGTGGTGTTCTCGCTCGTGCTCCGCTGGCCCAGCATCACCCGTTAGCAGGGACATACCATGACCAACTCGGCATCAGTTGTAGCGATGTGGTCGGCGCTGGCACGTGCGTGCCCCGACCCCGTTTCCGAGGAGACCTCCTACT
>CAZOSR010000226.1:0-2115 GCA_964582445.1 uncultured Coriobacteriaceae bacterium
GCATCGGCTGTGGCGGCCTGAACTGGGTCGACAACAACGCCCCGTTCTTCAAGCGGCTGTCCAGCATGCAGATGGGCGGTTCGCTCGGCAACGTCCAGCCCGGCAGCGTGGGTGCTGTCGTGGGTGGCGTGGCTGCGGCCGCACTCGTCGCTCACGGCCTCGGCATGAAGGCTGCCGGCCGCATCGGCGACGGACCTCCCATGGAGGAAATGAAGGCGTATGACCGCAAGCGGATGAAGAAGGGAGGCGATAAGTAGTGGCACGCTCCGTTATCGACCCGGTCACCCGAATCGAAGGTCACCTGCGCGTCGAGGTCGAGGTCAAAGACGGCAAGGTCGTCGATGCCTGGTCCTCGGGCACTCTGTACCGTGGTATGGAGACCGTGCTCCTCGACCGGAGCCCGGAAGACGCGTTCTACGTGACGCAGCGCATCTGCGGCGTCTGCCCGATCTCCCATAGCCACGCGTCGGCTCAGGCCACCGAGAACGCTCTCGGCATCCAGATCCCCGAAGGGGGCCGTCTGGTCCGCAACCTGCTTGAGGCTGCACAGTTCCTGCACAGCCACATCCTGTGGTTCTATCACCTGACCGCGCTCGACTACGTCAGCCCGATCAACGCGCTTTCTGCGGACATCGCTGACACCTACGCGCTCGCTCAGGCAGCAGGGACCCGTCCCGCGGACTTCGGCGCGGTTGCGAATCGCCTCAAGGCGTTCGCGGAGAATGGTCAGCTGTCCATCTTCTCCAACCACTACTGGGACCACCCCGGCTATGCGCTTCCGCCGGAACTGGACCTGATCGCCACCGCGCACTACCTGGAGGCGCTTGAGGCCCAGGCTGTCGCCAACGAGATCGTCGCCATCATCGCGGGCAAGTTCTCGCACCCGATGACCTCGGTCCCCGGTGGCACGGCGTTCGTCCCGACCGTCGACAAGCTCGATGACATCCTCTTCCGCTTCATGAAGGTCAAGGAGTTCATCGACACGGCGCTCATCCCCGACACGCTGGCGATCGCGCCGTTCATCCTCGACGCCACCACCTACGGCGGCGGCTGCGGCAACTTCATCAGCTGGGGCGTCTTCGAGAAGAGCTCGCTCGTTCCTGAAGAGCGCTACCTGCCGCGTGGCTTTGCCCAGGGTCTCAGCGCCGAGGGCATCAGCCCCGACGACGTCACCGAGGATGTCAAGCACTCCTGGTATGAGTCGGCCACGGGCCTCAATCCCTCCAAGGGCGAGACCAAGGTCAAGTACGAGGAGTACAACACCGAGGGCAAGTACAGCTACGGCAAGGCCGTTCGTGCCAAGGGACTGCCGGCCGAGTCCGGCCCGCTTTCCCGCATGGTCGTCGCCTATCTGGCCGAGGCTGCGGGTCAGGACGTCGCAGGCGGCGCCGCTGGCGTCCGTACGCCGAAAGCACTCATCGATTCGACACTCGAGGCGCTCGGCGTAGCCGGCAAGCCCGAGGTGCTCGTATCACTGCTCGGCCGTGTTGCGGCTCGTAACCTTGAGGCCGCCTATGTTGCCGACCTTGCGCTCGTGTGGGTCAACGAACTCGTTGCCGCGCTCGCTGGCGGAGACGTCTCGTTCTGGAAGGCCGCCGAGAAGGACGCCGGCGACGGCGTCGGCGCATGGGAGGCCCCGCGCGGGTCTGTCGCGCACTGGATCGGCATCAAGGGCGGGAAGATCGACCACTACCAGGTCGTCGCTCCCACCACCTGGGACATCGCGCCGCGTGACGACAATGACGTCCCCGGCCCGATGGAGCAGGCGCTCATCGGTGCACCGATCGCCGATCCGGAGAAGCCGCTCGAGGCGCTCCGTATCGCGCATAGCTTCGATCCTTGAATCGGGTGCGCGGTTCACGTGTTTGAACCGTCAACCGGCAAGGAAATGACCGTCATGTCGTCCCCGCTGGGGGTGATGTAGATGTCGTCCCAGCCGCATTATCGTGAGGCGCACCCGCTGGTGTTCGTGATCACGCACTGGATCAACCTGATCTGCATGGTCATGCTCGCCTTCTCGGGTTTCTACATCCACTATCCGTTCTTCGACGGCTTCATGGGCGTCGCCCGCGGCATGCACTTCGTCGCGATGTTCGTGATCATCATCAACCTCAC
>CAZOSR010000226.1:2215-3355 GCA_964582445.1 uncultured Coriobacteriaceae bacterium
ATGAACATGCGGATCATCCACTACTTCATGATGTGGGTGTTCATCGTGTTCACGATGATCCATGCATACCTCGCGAACATCTACAACTTCGCGCCGAGCAAGATCATCTTCGCCTGGAAGGAGACGGAGCACTAGTCTCCGCCTTCTCGTGACGGTCTGACCGTCGCACGACGCCGGGTCCCGGGGCACGCCGCTCCGGGACCCGGTCCGTGAAACGACCACACTGCCCGCCCTGCCGGGCACTCGAATGAGGAGATCATCGTGTCCGAGATCCAGCCGCGCATACTCGTACTCGGCATCGGCAACGTGCTTATGCTCGATGAAGGCGTCGGTAATCGTGTGGCCACAGAGCTTGAGCGCAACTACCGGTGTCCGGACGACGTGCGCATCGTTGATGGCGGCACGATGGGCTACGGCATGATGCACCTCTTCCGCGGGGTCGAGTTCATGCTTGTCGTCGACGCGATGGACGGCACCGATCTCGCACCTGGAACTGTCGTTAGAGTCTCCCCGACCGACTTCGCGCCCAATCAGGTCATGCACTCCCTCCACGACGTCAGGTTCGTGGACGTCCTGCAAGCCGCCCAACTGATCGACATCATGCCGGAAGCTGACTGCATCGGTATCCAGGTCAAGGACATGAGCCCGGCAGAGCTCACGATCGGTCTGAGCGAGCCGGTGGAAGCCGCAGTGCCCCGCGCGATCGCAGCCGTGCTGTACGTGCTCGAAGAGCACGGGGTCGTTGCCGAGGAACTCGACTCGGAGGAGTCCGACACGGAGCTACAGGCGCGCATCGCCGATGCCAAGGCCGACATCGCCCGGAAGCAGCCTGAAGCGGCTCCAGAGGCGCAGCAGGGGTAATCGGCGCTACGGCCCCTGCGTGGGGCCAGCGGCAGACGCACCCGCCCCGGGAAGCTCGAACCCGATCTCGCTCCCCTGACCGGCCACGCTTCGCGCAAAAACGCTCCCGCCGTGGTCGCTGATGATGCGTCGTGAGATGGCGAGTCCGAGGCCGGTGCCTCCGGTCTCCTGGGCACGCGCGGTGTCCACCCGGTAGAATCGCTCCCAGATATGCGGCAGATCCGCAGCCGGAATCCCCGCACCCGTATCCTCTACAGCAACACGCACGCGCCCGTTCTC
>CAZOSR010000227.1:0-3352 GCA_964582445.1 uncultured Coriobacteriaceae bacterium
CGAAGAAGTCCATGATCAGCTCCGAGAGCGGCATCTCGTAGTGCAGGTCCACCGTCGTCGCCGAGAGGTACTGCATATCCTTGAACGAGGCGCGACGCTGGTCGGCAAGCTCCATGACCGCGCCCACGTAGTCCGGCGGCACGAGGATGGTCGCTTTCAGATACGGCTCCTCGATCCGGTCCAGGTGCCCGGGGTCAGGCATGTCCTGCGGGGAGCGGACGGGCTCCATCTCCCCGTTCATGAGGTATGCGTGGTACTCCACGCTCGGCGCCGTGGCGAGCAGATCCAGACCGAACTCGCGCTCGAGCCGCTCCTTCACGACCTCCATATGGAGCAGGCCGAGGAACCCCACGCGGAACCCGAAACCAAGGGCATGGCTGCTCTCGGGTTCCCAGAGCAACGCAGGATCGTTCAGCGTCAGACGCTCGAGTGCATCGCGAAGGTCCGGGTACTGGTCACCGTCTATCGGGTAGAGGCCCGTGTACACCATCGGCTTCACATCGCGATAGCCCGGAAGCGGAGTCTCGGCCCCGCCCTTGGCCAGCGTCACCGTGTCACCGACCTTCACCAGCGACGGATCCTTGAGACCCGTGATCATGTACCCCACCTCGCCGACGCCGAGCGAGCCCATGGGCGTGTTCGCGGGACGACGGACGCCGACCTCCTCGACGTCGGTGACCGTGGACGTGGCCATCATTCGCACCTTCATGCCTTTGGAGATGGATCCGTCAACCACCCTGATGAGAGCAACGACGCCGCGGTAAGTGTCGAAGTACGAGTCGAAGATGAGCGCCTTGAGCGGCGCATTGGCGTCACCCACGGGCGGCGGCACAAGACGGACGACCGCCTCCAGCGCGTCACGCACGCCTTCGCCGGTCTTGCCGCTTGCGAGCACCGCCTCATCGGCGGGGATGGCAAGGCCTTCCTCGATCTCGTGCTTGACGCGCTCCGGATCGGCAGCCGGCAGGTCGATCTTGTTGATGAGCGGGATGATCTCCAGGTTCGCGTTCATCGCCATGAGCGCGTTGGCGACCGTCTGCGCCTCCACACCTTGGGCGGCGTCCACCACCAGAAGCACGCCCTCGCAGGCAGCAAGCGAGCGAGAGACCTCGTACGTGAAGTCGACGTGGCCCGGGGTGTCGATGAGGTTGAGCTGGTAGGTCCGGCCGTCGTCGGCGTCGTACATCACGCGCACGGCCTGGGCCTTGATCGTGATGCCTCGCTCGCGCTCGATGTCCATCGAGTCCAGCACCTGCTCGACCATGTCGCGCTCGGCAACAGTATGGGTGAGCTGCAGCACGCGGTCGGCCAGGGTGGATTTCCCGTGGTCGATGTGCGCGATGATGGAGAAGTTGCGTATGAGGGTGGGGTCAGTCATCGGAGCGTAAGGATAGCAGGGTGCGGGCGCCGCTGGTAGGGCGACGCCCGCACACGGACTGCTAGTAGTTCCAGATCACGACCTCGCCGACTGACAGAATGCCATCCGGATTGACGCTCGTATCAGATGACCAGATGCCGTAGGGCACGTTGTCCCCTCCGTCGTAGTACTCCCACGCATCGCAGACCATACGGTAGTCCTGCCCCGCGGGAACCGCCACGAGCCACGTCAACTGATCCCCGCTTCCGGTCACCTCGGTCTCCGCGATTGTGACACCCACCGAGTTCTCTACGTGGAGGTCGGCCCAGCCTTCGTCTCCGCTCAACCATCTGAAAGCAAGCGTGGCCTTGTTGCTGGCGACCCACGTGGCGGTGGTGGTATCTGTAACGACCGTACTGACGTTGCCCGCCCGGTCACGGTACTGCACGTACACGGTCTTGATGCCATCCCCGGCTGTGAGCGCCCACAGTTTCGACATTCGTGATTGGTCACCCTGCCACTGGATCCACTCTTCCCATGCGGTCCAGCTAGCGCCGTCGTTACTGAAACGCACGGCACCTTCCCGGTATCCGGAGCCCCCGGTGTCGGTTATGTACAAGCTCAGCACCACCGCACGCGTGTCCGTGGTCCCGCCGGTATCGTTGATGATGACTGTGCCCGTCGGAGCTACCGGGTCATAGACGATCCAGTCCTGCTTGCTCGTGCTCTGAACGCCTTGACCATTGCGATACTGGACGTACACATACTTGTTGCCGTATCCGCTGGACAGGGTCCACGCCTTGGTGGTGGCAAACGGCTCCCAAGCGGTCCAGTTCGCGTTGTCGTTGCTCAGGCGCATCTCAGCCACACCGGTCTCCGGATCGGTCGCGCTGAGAGTCAGCGTTACATTCAGTGTCGTGGTGTAGGGAGCACCGCCACTCACCTGCACTGAGCCCGTGGGCGGCGTGGTATCGGTACCGACGAAGTACGAGATCGTGTCGCTGATCACCGGACCCATGTTACCCAGGTTGTCGCGGTACTGGACGTACACCGTCTTCGTGCCGTTGGTGGCCGTCAGAGACCACGGCTTCGTCGGCTGGTAGGCCTCCCACGCGCTCCACGACGACCCGCTGTTGCTGAACCGCATGGATGCGACGCCTGAGCCCGCATCCACTGCGGACAGGTCCAGCGTCACGGCTACATCGGTGGTCCACGCAGCTCCGCCGTTGATCCCGATGCTCCCTGTCGGCCCGTCCGTATCGAGCGTGATCGTGTCCGATAGCACTGTCGAGACACCCCAGCCGTTGCGATACTCGGCACGGATCGTCTTCAGACCATCACCTGAGATCGTGACCGCCTTCGACGCTGCATACGGCATCCAACCACCCCACTGCCCGGTACCCGGGTCGACGCGCATCATCGACACACCGGAGTCAGGGTCGGCCACTGACGAATTCACCGATACCGTCCACGAACTCGCGTATGTGGCACCCGAGTTGACGCTCATCATCCCTGCGGGCGGCGAGGAGTCCGGCATCCCGCCGGCGGAGACGGTGAACGAAGCGAAGCGGGGCGGCTCCGTGTTCAGATTGGCGTCCATCGACCAGAACTCAAGAGTGTAATTGGCGGTTCCGCTCGGCGGTGGAAGCACGAGGACAGACACACCCTTCTCGAGCGGCCCTCCGTTCAGACGGTAGTAGGTCTCGCGAACACCCGAGATGATGCCGGAGGCCCCGGCGTCGGTCGGGGTGAGACTGATCACCGTGACCCCGGTGTACGCGGCCACTGCGTTCGAAGTCGTCGTCGACGCGACCCGCTCGTACACATCCGGATGGCAGTACGGGGTGGTGCACGCCGCGCCGAGGTATATCTCGCCATTGCCTTCGTGGCAGCTCCAGCAGTCAGCACCGTAGTTGCCATGAGCCACGCCGAACACCGAATGACCCACCCAATACTCCTGGTCTTCCCACGCGTCTACATGGGTGGTGTTGTGGC
>CAZOSR010000228.1:0-1679 GCA_964582445.1 uncultured Coriobacteriaceae bacterium
GGGCTCTCCGGCGGCCTGACCGCGCCGAACGCCCGCTCCTGCAACGCCTTCTGCTCCTCCAGCCCGAGGCCATGCTCGTCGCAGACCTCGCGCCAGCGCGTCACGGGCGTCATGCCGCCATCCGGGAACAGCTCTGCCGCCGTCGGCGCGGCGCTGTCAGGCGTGTCGTCGGGTTCGAACTCGCCCTCGACGGTCCTGGCCTGCTCGATCCGCTGCGCCAACCACATCGCAATCGCGTCGCCCTCCTCGCGGGTGAAGTCGGCCACGTTCTCCTTGCCGATCTCCTTCCTGCGGCGCTTCACTTCCTCGACGAGTTCCTTCTCGTCGCAGCCGATCTGCCGCGCAGCCGCTTTGCAGGCGGCGAAGATGCGCTGCACGCCTTCCTGGCCGATCCGGTCAACCGGCGCGCTTGTTTCCTCGACGACGCGCGGCTCCCAGGGAGCCTCTTCCGCCGTCTCCTCGGTGTGGTCGAAGTCCTGTGGCGTATAGAGCCCGTAGATCACGTCCGCGAAGACGATGCGGGCGCACTCGCCGATGGCCCTCGCGCGCAGCATATTCGGCTGGTGGTTCTTCCAGTTGGACTTCCCGGCTAACCCGGCGGCCTTCGCGCGGTCCATGTCCCAGGCCACCTCGTGTTCCGTTGTGCCGTCGTGGCGCGCCATGCGCACCTTGCACCACCCAGGGCCTTCGCTGATGCGCACGGTGCCGAGGCCAGACCGCTGTATCAGTGCCAGCATGAGGTGCGGACTGACCGTCACGTTGCCTTCGATGACGTGCATCTGTGGGATCGCCGCCACGGGCGGCAGTCCGAGGTCGCGCGCGGTGAGCATGAGCAGGGCCGCGCTCGCCTCCGCGTCCGGCTCGTTGGTTTTGCGACGCAAAATGATGCTGGCTTTGACGCCCGCCGCCGCCGCCATGACCTCGTTGACGGTCCAGTGCGGCCCGGCGTATTGCATCATGGCGCGGCAGTCGTCACTCTTCACTGTCGGCGTCGTCTCCGCTGCCATTGCCACTCGCCTCCAACGGTATCCGGCCCTTCTCGCCGTCTTCTGCGAGGAAGACGGTCTTGTGGGCCGGTATTGTTTGCACGGTAGCTACGTCGTCCGGCAGGACCTCTCCGGTGCCTTTCACGAGGACGCGCCCGTCGCGCGCCTCCAGGTGCGCCTTCGCCTCACTGGCCTTGACGGTGTAGCACTCGTCCGGCAGGAGCCCTCGCAGGCCGTCGGCGTTGACCAGGACGATCTTCGCGGTCTCCTTGTGGGAGGTGCTTCCGATGGTCAGGCCGTATGCCAGCGGGTGAGACTTCTGCTTCGCGTCGGCGAACATGGGTGCTGTCTCATACCACTCGCGCAGGCATGAGCGGTCCCACTCAGATCGGGCGAGCATCCACTGCTCGACGCAATCTCTGCGGTGCTTGAGGGACGCCAGTTCGGCGGCGGCCTCCTCGATCTCGAAGTCAAGGGCGGCCCGTTGTGCGCGAGCGATGTCGCGCAGTGCCCGCACCCGCTTGGCGTGCTTTGCTGCGCGGCGGCCCTGGGCCTCAATGGACGGGTCCGTGTCCTGGCCACCACCGGCGGCGATGGTGTAGAAGGTGCGGTCGGCCTGGTCGTCTTCAGCGTCGTGGAGTAGCCCGTCGAGGTGTGTCCATACGTCCGTGCTCACTCCGCACCGCCTCCCAT
>CAZOSR010000228.1:1689-3348 GCA_964582445.1 uncultured Coriobacteriaceae bacterium
CACTCCAACGCGGCTTCGCGCCAGTCGGCGAACACGCTGTGTTCGTCGAACCATCTCCCATTCTCGAAATGCACCCTGCTGGAGATGGCCTCAGCGAACCTCCCGGTGTACACGGAGACGACTGGCCCTTCGGTGGACTTCACCACCGCGAATAGCTGCTGCCCCGGCTTGAACGTGGCGCTCACTCGGCACCGCCCTCCTTGACCGCCCTTGCGGCCCTCGCGGACGCTCCTGGGGCATACGCCTCTTCCGGCGTGGCGAAGACCTCGTGCTCGTGGTACGTGGCGGGCCAAGCGCCGTGCTGGACGTGATACTCAGTCGGGTATCCGTCGCCATACACGGCAACGGAGGTGACGCGGAAGCTGTGCAACGCACCCGGCACCCACACGCGGTCTCCGGGCTTGAACTTTACGTTGATGGTCTTCACTCGGCCCCGCCTCCCGCGACGAGCGCCCTCAGCGCGCCCGCCATGTCGCCGACGGTGCAGCCGTCCGCTGTGCGGACGCCGAACACCGGGCCGAGGACGCTCTCGACGCATGCGGTAACGTCCGGGTCCGGCTCCGCGTCCGGGATGGCCGGGTAACCGGCCAGCTCTGCGGCCCTTGGCAATGTCTGCTCGATGGCCGCCACCAGGACAGCGCCGACGAACGCCCGCAGCGGACCCGGTGCGGCAAGAGCCTCCTCGACGGCCTGGCGGACGAACGACGCGGCTGCAACACGGTCTGTGGACTCGAGCCTCGCCCAGGTCAGTTCTGCGAGGAGGTGCTCAAGCGTGATGCGAGGTCTTGCGTTCTCGTGGTCCATCTGATATTCTCCCTATGTCACGTGTTGTCCGCGCCCGGCCCGGCGCTACCCAGGCCGGGCGCTGTGGTGTTTACGCTGTCGCAACCTGCCGCTTCCGCTTCCTCGCCTCCCTTCGCCGCCACGCCCGGTCTTCGCACTCCGGGCAGCGGTCGTCGGTGAAGTAGCTACCCGCGCACACCTCACCCTCGGTCTCATACCGCTCGCCGCACGTCTCGCACGTCACGGTCCGGCGCGCCAGGTAGCTGTACGGTTGCATCCTCAGTCCGCCTCTCCGAACGGCTCATAGCCCGGGCCGGTTGGCCCGTGAGTTGCGCCGCGAACGCGGCGTGTCCAGCAGCAGCAGGTGCCATGCGCACCATGCCGCAAGCAGCATCAGAATGAGCGCCACCGCGTCGTCGAGGGTCACCGGCTCCACCTCGCGGCGGCGTCGTCGGCCTTGCCACCGGCGATGCAGGCGGCAATTGCCTCGAACCCGGCGAAGATGACGGTCCAGCACAGCATCTGGGTGAGGAACGCGGCGAGGGTCATGCTGACGCCTCCTTGCGGGCGGCGGGTGCCGCCGCCGCCCGCGCGTTGATACTGTCTGCGAGGTCGAGCAGTGTGGTGCCAGCTACGGTGCCGATTGCCCGCTGCGGGTCGATGCCCTGGGCCATGAGGCGGCGGGCGGCACGGGCCGGGTCGCGGTGGGCATACTGTGCGACGGCGCGGGAGAGTGATGCGGCCTGCGCGGGTGTCATCGTGCCTGCGCCTCCTGGGCAGCGAGCAGCCTCTCGACGCTCTCTGCCGTGACGAGGTTGATTCGCCCGGCAACGTCGTTGTACCGCGCGAGCTTGCCTGCCGCGAGGTAGTTGTAGA
>CAZOSR010000229.1:0-3327 GCA_964582445.1 uncultured Coriobacteriaceae bacterium
CGTCGGGCAGTGCCCGGATAGTCTATCAGCCTTCGTACTTCTTCGCATGGACGCCACAGTACTTGGAGCCTTCCTTGGCCTTGTTCTGGCAGGGAGTGCCATCCGACTTGACCGCGGCACACATCGCCGAGTCCACATCGGCAGCAGGCGCCTCGACAGCGGCCGCGGCCTGCTTCGCAGGCTTCTGCACCTCTGCGGCCTTCTCGGCCTTAACGGGCTTCTCGGCCTTGGCGGGCTTCGCAGCACCAGCTGCCGTGATGTCAGTGACCCTGACGGCAGTCAGCTGCTGACGGTGGCCCTTGGTCCGCTTGTAGCCCTTGCGCTTCTTGAACTTGAAGACGATCTGCTTCTCGCCCTTGAAGTGCTCCAGGACCTCGGCGGTCACAGAGGCGCCGGCGAGCTCGGCCGGGGTAGCCATCACGGCATCACCGTCGGCGACGAAGATCACCGGGAGCGACACGCTGTCGCCTACCTCACCCTTGAGCTTCTCTACGGCGACGATGGTGCCGACCTCGACTTTGGCCTGCTTGCCGCCGGTGTTCACCACTGCATACATGGACATTGCTCCAGTCAAAAGGGGTTACACGCGAAGCGCAATGCTAGCAGAGTGCGGGCAGGAGCGTCAACGGTCCCGGGCGTGTCCACACTACCCCTGGTCCCCATCCGCTCCGGGCACGGACGCCTTGCCCTCGATCAGCAACCTGACCTCGATAGGGCCCACGTCGGGATCTGCGATCACGTTCACCCGCTTGCCCGTCTCCGAGCGCAGGAGTGCGAGCGTGTTGTTGGCGGGCGCGTTGACCAGCGCATAGGTCTGCGGGTTCAGGCCCACTAGATAGGCCGAAGCTTTGCCACCCGTGATCAGTTCCCGCAGGCCGCGCTCCACGATGATCCGCCTTGTGGTGTCGGACAGCACACGCCCCTCACCTCCACAACACGGGCACGGCTCAGTGAGCACACCGTACAGCCCGTCGGTGACGTTCTTGCGGGTCATCTCCACCAGCCCCAGCCGCGACATCTCCGAGACCCGGGTCTTGGTGCGATCGCGCTCGAGCTCCTCGTTCAGCCGCGCCACGACTTCCTGGCGGTTCCTTGGGTCCTCCATATCGATGAAGTCGATGACGATGATTCCGCCGATATCGCGGAGCCGGAGTTGACGCGCGACCTCGACAGCGGCCTCCAGGTTGGTCCGTACTGCCGTGTCCTCCAGGTTCTTGCGGCCTACGTAACTGCCTGTGTTCACGTCCACTGAAGTGAGCGCCTCGGTCTTGTCGATAGTGATGTGCCCTCCAGAGGACAGGGGCACCTCGCGAAGCACTGCGGCGTCGATATCGGACTGGAGGTCGTACGCCTGGAAAAGCGGCTCCTTGTCGCGGTGAAGCTGCACCCGTCTCACGAGTTTGGGCGCCGACTTCCGCAGGAACGACGTCACCTTCTCATGCGTGCGCTTGTCATCCACCACGAGCCGTCGGAACGTGTCGCCAAAGGCATCGCGCACCAGGCGAAGCGCCAGATCCATCTCTGTATAGACGACCTCCGGGGCGAGTCCTTCGCGGGCCTGAGCCTGAACGCGCCGCCAGAGCCTGAGGAGGAACTCAAGATCGCCCTGGAGATCCTTCTCGGCGGCACCCGCTGCAGCTGTCCGCACTATCACCCCGACACCCTCCGGAACAAGAGGTTCCACGATCTCGATCAGCCGATCGCGCTCCACGTCAGGCAACTTGCGGGAGACACCGATGAACCCAGAGAAGGGCATCATCACGAGGAAGCGCCCGGGAAGTGTGACTTCGGTGGTGACCCGGGCCCCTTTGGTGCCCATGGGATCCTTCAGAACCTGCACCATGAGCTGCTGCCCCGGTTTGAGAAGTGATTGGATATCGCGTCGTGGCGCATCGGCCACACCTTCCGGGGACACGACCTCGTCCACGTAGAGGAACGCATTCTTCTCCAGGCCGATGTCGACGAACGCGGCCTGCATACCGGGCAAGACGTCGCGCACCTTGCCAAGATAGATGTTGCCGACGACGCTGCGCTTGGGCCGTTCGATGTACAGCTCGACGAGACGGCGGTTCTCCACGACGGCGACCCGCGTCTCGTGCAAGTCGTGCGAGATGAGCATCTCGCGTGTGGTGTCAGGCACGATGCGTGCCCGCTACAGTGGGCGGCGCCAGCCCTGCTCGTCCTCGATGAGAAGATCGGTACGGGTGACCGAGGTCACCTTGACGTCTCCTGCGGCTGCCGCTACGAAAACCTCGGGACGAAGGGACCCCTGCTCACCCATCCGGACCCACATCCGGATGATCGTACGCCCCTCCACAGACCTCACCTCAGGCTCCTTCGGGAGCGCTTTGGATAGGTCGAAAACCTTCTGCTTGCCCTTGTGTTCCACGCTGAGGCTGCCGGCTCCCATGAGCGCGATGAGCGAACGCGCGATCTCCTGCTGCGGGCCCCCCCTTTCGATCTCGACGTCGTACACTGCTATTGTCAGCCTCGAGGCCAATGACGCTTCGGCCGGCGAGACGTAGCCACATTCGACGAGGCCCAGATGGGGCACAGCCGACGAGCTCAACGCACCGGTCACCTCGGCTACGGGAATGAAGCGCGTCAGCAGGATATCCAGGTACTCCCGCTCCCCCGCCGTTCCCACTGGCAGTGCAGGTCCGAAGGCGATGCGCATCCTCGGGGTGAACCCCTGGCTCACAGCATACGGCAACTGAGCGCGGCGTGCAGCCCGCTCCCACGCACGCCCCGTCTCAAGATGCGACAGGAAGCGAAGAGGCCCCGTCTTGCGGAAGCAGATCCGGAGTTTGAACCCCTCAGGCACGACGCTCCCCTCCGGCGATAGCGATGTCCACGCCAAGATCCGGGCACACCCCACAGCCCGTGCACTCCCCGAACGTGCAGTCGGGGGTGGTGCTCGCCGATTCGGCCCGCGAACGCTCCAGGCGCAGGAAACCCTCTGCCAGTCCACTGTCGATGTGCGACCACGGCAGCGGGTCCCCTTGGACATAGGGGTCCGATGCCGCCGCAGTGACATCGACACCTGTTTCGGCGAACGCCTCCAGCCAGCGCTCGAGCGAGAACTGCTCGGACCATGCGTCGAACCGGGCGCCAGCACGCCACGCGGCTTCGATGCCATCGGCAAGCTCACGGCCGCCTCGGGCGAGGACGGCCTCCAGGAGCGATGAGGACGGATCGTGCCAGGAAAGCTCGACGCCGCGGTTTGGCATCGACCCGCGGAGAAGCGCCTGCCGACGGCGCACCTCATCGATCGGAACCTGGCCGTCCCACTGGAACGGGGTGTGGGCTTTGGGAACGAAGGTCGAT
>CAZOSR010000230.1:0-3309 GCA_964582445.1 uncultured Coriobacteriaceae bacterium
ACGGCCCAGTTTCACGCTTGGCGGCGCGGGCGGCGGCATCGCGTACAACATCGACGAGCTGCGGCAGATCACCGCGAGCGGCATCGCGCTCTCTCCGGTGGGCGAGGTGCTCGTGGAGGAGAGCGTGCTGGGGTGGAAAGAGTACGAGATGGAGGTCATGCGCGACAAGCATGACAACTGCGTGATCGTGTGCTCGATCGAGAACGTGGACCCGATGGGCATCCACACCGGCGACAGCATCACGGTGGCTCCCGCGATGACGCTCACAGACCGCGAGTATCAGGTCCTCCGAGACGCGTCGTTTGAGATCATGCGCGAGATCGGGGTGGAGACCGGCGGGAGCAACGTGCAGTTCGCGGTGAATCCCGACGATGGCCGGGTTGTGGTCATCGAGATGAACCCACGCGTTTCGAGATCCTCGGCGCTGGCGAGCAAGGCTACCGGCTTCCCGATTGCCAAGATCGCCGCCAAGCTCGCAACGGGCTATACGCTTGACGAGATCCCCAACGACATCACACAGGTCACTCCGGCGGCCTTTGAGCCATCGATCGACTACACGGTGGTCAAGGTGCCGCGCTGGGCTTTTGAGAAGTTCCCGGGAACCGATACCACGCTCACCACGCGGATGAAGAGCGTGGGCGAGGTGATGGCGATGGGACGGACCTTCGCCGAGGCATTCGGGAAGGCCTGGCGTTCGCTCGAGAACGGGCGGGCGGGGCTGGGAGCCGACGGCAAGGACCTCTTCGACGAGTCACACTTCGAAGAGCGTCTCGCGGTTCCCAACGAGCACCGGATGTTCTACCTGATCGAAGCGTTGCGGCGTGGCCGGAGCGTGAAGGAGGTCCACGATATCACGGCGATAGACCCCTGGTTCCTGGATCAGATCCAGGCCGTCGTGCAGGTCGAGAGAACGGTCCGTGATCGCACCCTGGAGTCGCTCAGCGCCCATGAACTGCGGGAATGCAAGCAGCATGGCCTCTCCGATGTGCAGATCGCACACCTTACAGGAGTACTTGAGAGTGATGTCAGAGGCAGAAGGCTCGACCTCGGGGTGACGGCTACCTTCAAGGCTGTTGACACCTGTGGAGGTGAGTTCGCGGCAACGACTCCCTACTACTACAAGACGTACGAGGAGGAGAGTGAGGCCGTACGCTCGGATCGCAAGAAAGCGATGATCCTGGGCGCGGGGCCTAACCGTATCGGACAGGGTATCGAGTTCGACTACTGCTGCGTGCATGCGGCATACGCGCTTTCGGATGCGGGATACGAGACGATCATGGTGAACTGCAACCCGGAGACCGTCTCGACCGATTACGACACCTCGGACAAGCTGTACTTCGAGCCTCTCACGTTCGAGGACGTCATGGACATCGTGGACCTCGAGCGGCCGGACGGGGTGCTTGTGACGTTCGGCGGGCAGACGCCGCTCAAGCTGGCGGGTGCGCTCGAGGCCGCCGGCGTGCCGATCCTCGGGACCAGCCCCGAGGCGATCGACCTCGCCGAGGACCGTAAGCGCTTCGCCGAGGTCCTCGACCATCTCGGGATCGCGTATCCGTCGGCGGGGACGGCTCGGACCCTCGATGAGGCCGTCGAGGTCGCTTCCCGCATCGGCTATCCGCTGCTCGTGCGTCCGAGCTACGTGCTCGGCGGCCGGGGAATGGTGATCGCGTACGATGAGGAGTACCTGTTGCGGTTCGTGCAGCAGGCGGCAGAGGTCTCACCGGACCACCCGGTGCTCCTCGACCGGTTCCTTGAAGGCGCGATCGAGGTGGACGTAGATGCCGTGTGCGACGGCGAGACCGTGTACATCGGCGGAGTGATGGAACACATCGAGGAGGCCGGCATCCACTCGGGCGACTCGGCGTGCTGCATCCCGCCGTTCTCGCTGGGCGAGGAGACGATCGCCACCGTGAGACGCCACGCCCGGGCGCTCGCGCTCGAGCTGGGCGTGCGTGGTCTGATGAACGTCCAGTTCGCGATCAAGGATGAGCGCGTCTACGTGCTCGAGGTGAATCCACGAGCGAGCCGCACCGTGCCGTTCGTGAGCAAGGCCACCGGAGTGCCGCTCGCCAAGGTGGCCGCGCGTGTGATGGCAGGGGAGAGGCTGGCGAGCATGGATCTTCCCTCTGAGGAGCGCGATCTCGGCCGGTTCTGCGTGAAAGAGGCCGTCATGCCGTTCGGGCGCTTCCCTGGCGCCGATAGCGTGCTTGGGCCCGAGATGAAGTCCACCGGAGAGGTGATGGGCGTAGCGGCCGACTTCCCATCGGCCTATGCGAAATCGCAACTCGCGATCGACTACTCGCTGCCAACGAGTGGCACCGCGTTCATCTCGGTCTGCGATCGTGACAAGCGTGGCGTGGTGCCGGTGGCGAGGCATCTCACCTCGCTCGGTTTCCGCATCCTGTCTACGCGCGGCACAGCGCGGATGCTACGGGCCTCGGGCATACCGGCGGACGAGGTGCGCAAGGTCCACGAGGGCCGCCCCAACATCGTCGACGCGATCGTCAACGGCGATGTCCATCTGGTGATCAACACGCCGTTCGGGCGTGAGACGCGTTCGGATGGATACCACATCCGCACTGCGGCAGTGCAGCATGGCGTGAGCAACATCACCACGCTGGCGGCGGCGCTCGCGAGCGTGCAGGCGATCGAGGCCATCAAGCAGGGTACGCTGGACGCCAGGGCCCTGCAGGATTTCGAGCGGAGCGAATGATGTGCGACTCCCGACAGACGCCGGGTATCGAGCCGGTGGTAGTCGTATCCAACGAGCGTGTCGCCACCGAGGTGTGCCGCATAGTGGTCGATGCACCACGCACGGCGGCCACCATCGAGCCGGGACAGTTCGTGCACCTTCGGATCGCCCGCAACGCAGACTTCATCCTGCGACGGCCGTTCTCAGTGCATAGGGCACGGGGGGAGCGTCTGGAGATCCTCTACCAGATAGTGGGGCGTGGCACGCGGGTTCTCGAAGATGTGCGCCCCGGTGATGTGATGGACGTGCTTGGTCCGCTCGGCCACGGGTGGGTAGTCCCCGAGGGACTCGAGCGAGCGCTCGTCGTGGCCGGCGGCCTTGGTGCGGCGCCCATGGGCATGCTCGTGGAGCGGCTCGCCGAGGGCGGCACGCAGGTGTCGCTCGCACAGGGCGCGCCCACGGCCGGACGACTGCTCGCCCGGGAGCTCTTCGATTCGCTCTGCAGACGATCGGTGGTAGCCACCGATGATGGCTCGGCAGGCACGTGCGGTCTTGTGACGGTGCTGAGTGCCGACATGCTGGAGCGCGAGCGGCCGCAGATGGCCTATGTCTGCGGG
>CAZOSR010000231.1:0-3284 GCA_964582445.1 uncultured Coriobacteriaceae bacterium
AGCGCCTGCTCCTCGATCTGGAGTTGGCGGAGCTGCCTGTCGAGCCGGTCTATCTCCTCGGGCATCGAGTCGATCTCGATTCGAAGCCGTGACGCGGCCTCGTCGATGAGGTCGATGGCCTTGTCTGGCAGGAAACGATCCGCGATGTAGCGATCCGAGAGCGTCGCCGCCGCGACGATCGCGCCGTCGGCGATGCGCACGCCGTGATGCACCTCGTAGCGTTCCTTGAGCCCCCGAAGGATGGCGATGGTGTCCTCCACGCTCGGCTCGCCCACGAACACCGGCTGGAAGCGCCGCTCGAGCGCAGCGTCCTTCTCGATATGCTCGCGGTACTCGTCGAGCGTGGTGGCGCCGATGGCGTGCAGTTCGCCGCGCGCGAGCGCGGGTTTGAGCATGTTGCTCGCGTCCATCGAGCCCTCGGCTGCGCCCGCGCCAACAAGCGTGTGAAGCTCGTCGATGAACAGGATGAGCCGCCCCTCGGCCTGCTCGATCTCACGGAGCACGGCCTTCAAGCGGTCCTCGAACTCACCGCGGTACTTGGCACCGGCGACCATCGCGCCAAGATCCAGGGCCACCACATCTTTGTCACGAAGCGTAGACGGAACATCACCGGCCACGATGCGCTGAGCGAGGCCCTCCACGATGGCCGTCTTGCCGGTACCGGGTTCGCCGATGAGCACGGGGTTGTTCTTGGTGCGACGCGACAGCACCTGGATCACGCGGCGAATCTCCTCTACGCGTCCGATGACCGGGTCGAGCTTGCCCTCACGCGCCGCCTGAGTAAGGTTGCGGCTGAACCGCTCGAGCGCCTGGAACTGCGCCTCCGGGTTCTGGTCAGTGACGCGTGCGCCAGCACGCAGTTCGTCGAGCGCCTCGAGCAGCCGCTTCACCGTCACGCCCGCCTTGCCGAGGATGCGCCCGGCCTCGCCCTTGTCGTCGGCGACCGCGATCAGCAGATGCTCGGTCGAGACGTAGGCATCCTTCAGCTTCTCGGCATGCTTGAACGCGTCACTGAGCACGCTGTTCATGCGAGGACCGACGCCTGCGGGACCCTGCACGCCACCGCCGGTCACCTTCGGCATCGAAGCAATCGCCGAGGTGACCTCGGCTTCCACGAGCGCCGGGTCGGCGCCCACTTTGCGCACGATGTCGTACGCGATGCCCTCGGCAGCGTCGAGCAGCGCCTTCAAGAGGTGCTCGGGCTCTATCACCTGGGAGGAAGCGTCGTCGGCGATGGCTTGCGCAGCCTGGAGCGCTTCCTGTGCCTTCACTGTCAACTTGTCGAACCGTACTGCCATGACACTCAACTCCTGCGGTTATCGCCGCCCCGATCGGGCGATCGTGAGCCTGACATCCACCCGGCCCACGGAATGCGCAGCCACACGGGCTACCGCGAAACCGTTCAAGCCGGCGCTGTTCTCTTCTTGAACAGGCGTGACCACACCCAGGCGACCGCCTGTCAACCCGGGCCGCCGAGGATCTCTCCCGAGCGCACGCCTTCGAGCCACTTCACGACCGGGTTGCGCCGGTCCCCACGCGCGTCTCCACTGGCGCCCATCAGGGCTCCCTTCGCACGATGCCGCCGCGCGGCACGTGCACGATGTCCGCGCGTATCGATTTGCGGAAGTCATTGATCTCGTGAGCAAGGGTCCTCTCGGCGCGCGATGCGGCTGCACGCGCCTCATCGAGTTGTGCCTCAAGCTTCTCCTTCTCGATCTCGAGCTCGATGATGCGCATCACGCCGGCGAGGTTGACGCCCTCCTCCTGGGTGAGCCGCTGGATCAGCCGGAGCCTCTCGATGTCAGCATCCGAGTACATGCGCGTCCCACCCGGAGACCTGCTTGGCTGCACAAGCTGCTTGCGCTCGTAGATTCGCAGCGTCTGCGGGTGCACGCCTGCCAGCTCGGCGGCCACGCTGATCATGTACACGGGGCGGTCTTTGCCGCTCCCCTGTTGCCGCTTCACCATGACCGCACCTCCCTTCGCTACGTGATGTGCGCCCGCACATCATCCGAGCGCAACGACTCGAACTTCCTGAGAAGTTCCTTCTGCTCGGAGTTCAGCTTCTGCGGAACGGCTATCTTGACCCGAACCTTGAGGTCGCCCGAGCCGCGTCCTTTGAGCTTTGGCGCGCCCTTTCCGGGGACTCGAAGGACCTTCCCGTCGGACGTGCCGGGAGCCACCTTGAGTTTCACCTTCCCGCCGCCGGGAGTGGGAACCATCACCTCGGTCCCGAGCGCCGCCTCTGTGATCGTCACCGGCAACTCAAGCACCACATCGGCACCATCGCGCGAGAAGTACGGATGCGACTTGATGTGGGTCGTTACGTACAGGTCACCCGCCGGAGCACCGCCTGTGCCAGGCTCGCCCTTGCCCGCAAACCGCAGCTTGCCGCCGTCGGTCACACCCGGCGGGATGTTCACGGTGAGCGGCTTGACCCTCAGAACCGTGCCCTTGCCCTTGCAGGTGGAACACGGGTGCTCGACGATCCTTCCCGTGCCGCCACACCGCTGGCAGGGGCGTGAGAATCCGAACACGCCTTGGCCCTGACTCACCTGGCCGCTGCCTGAACATGTCGGGCAGGTTGTCGGGCTCGTGCCTGGCTTCGCGCCGGTTCCCGAGCACGTGCCGCACTGTTCCGTGCGCTTCACGTCGACCTTTGTGGAGGTTCCCGCGAGCGCCTCGTCGAACGTGAGCGTGAGATCGTACTGCAGATCGGCGCCTCGATGGGCACGGCTGCGCCGACCACCGGCTCCGCCGGCGAACAGGTTCTCGAAGATGCCGCCGAGGTCTCCCATATCGACCGTCGAGTAGCCTGCGGCGCCACCGGGGAACCCGCCTCCGGGGAACCCGCCTCCCGGCCAGCCCGCACCGGCGCCGCCCGCACCTCCGGGGGGCATGTTGCCACCGAAGTACCGGCCGTACGTGTCGTACTGCTTCCGCTTCTCCTCGTCGGAGAGGATCTCGTACGCCTCGTTGATCTCCTTGAACTTGTCCTCGGAGCCTCCGGCGTCGGGGTGGTGCTTGCGCGCCTGCTTGCGGAACGCCTTCTTTATCTCATCGGCAGTCGCCGTCTTGGCAACGCCGAGTATGTCGTAGTAGTCCTTGTCGGCCATGGATGGCTCCTTAGGACTCCGGACCTCCGGTGCTCACCACGACCGAGGCGGGTCTGAGCACGCGCCCGTGCATCCGGTAGCCGCACTGGTACATGTCCACACACGTGCCCTCAGGCACGTCCTCGCGCTGGGCCTGGCCCACCGCCTGGTGCTCGTTGGGATCGAACG
>CAZOSR010000232.1:0-3284 GCA_964582445.1 uncultured Coriobacteriaceae bacterium
CCTGCCCGTCGAGCGTCCGGAGCGTCTCCCCGTCACGTGCGGGACGCACGGTGATGGCGACCTTCCCGTCACGCGTGGCGAGCGCGCCGAGATCGAATGCGTGTAGCGGCTGCCCGAGCTCGAACAGGATGTAGTTGGTGACGTCGACGACGTTGTTCACGGGCCGGGCGCCCGCCGCGGCGACGCGCTCGGCGAGCCACGCGGGAGATGGACCGATCTTCACGCCGCGGATGACGCGCGCGGTGTAGCGGGGGCAGAGCTCCGCATCGGCGATCTCCACGCTCACCTGATCGGCCGCCGGCACGCCCTCCTCTACGGGAACCGATTCGGGGACCGTGAAGGTCGTCCCTGTGACGGCGGCGACCTCCCGCGCCACGCCAGCCATGGAGAGGCAGTCGGGGCGGTTGGGGGTGACCTCGAGCTCGAGCACCGTGTCCGACAAGCCGTAGTAAGACGCGAACGGCGCTCCCACCGGCGCGTCGGCCGGGAGGATCAGTAGACCGCTTCCGTCCCCGCCCACCTCGAGCTCGGTCGGCGAGCACATCATGCCATGCGACTCCAGGCCGCGGAGCTTCGCCTTCTTGATGGTGATGCCGCCGGGAAGCGTAGTCCCCACACACGCCACCGGGACCTTGTCGCCTTCGGCGAAGTTGGTGGCGCCGCACACGATCTTCAGGGGCTCGTCCGCGCCCACGTCCACCGAGCAATACGAGAGCTTATCGGCATCGGGGTGCGGTTTGCGTTCGAGCACCTGTCCAACGACGACTCCCTCGAGCGCCGCGCCGAGGGTATGTACCGCCTCGACCTTGGTGCCGGTCATGTCGAGACGGTCGCAGAGCTCCCCGATCGGCAGCTGGATGTCGACGAAGTCCTTGAGCCATGTGAGCGATACACGCATCGCGGTTCCTTCCTGAGAGTACGGGTGGTGGTTTTGCGCTCCGCCGCGGTCCAGTGAGCGCGGTCCGCGCCGTGGGTGGTCAGAACTGGTGCAGGAATCGGGTGTCGCCCTCGATGAAGTGACGCAGATCCGGCACCCCATACTTGAGCCCGGCGATCCGCTCGGCGCCCATGCCGAACGCGAAACCGGTGTACCGCTCGGGGTCGATGCCCACATAGCCGAACACGTTGGGGTCCACCATCCCGCAGCCGAGGATCTCGAGCCAGCCTTCTCCACCGCAGGAACGGCAGCCTTCTCCGCCGCAGATGCCGCACGAGACATCGACCTCGGCCGAGGGCTCCGTGAACGGGAAGAAGTGCGGCCGCAAGCGCACGCGGCGCTCCGGGCCGAACATCTCCCGCACGAAGTGCTCGAGCGTCCCCTTAAGGTCCCCGAACGTGATGCCTTCGTCCACCACCAACCCTTCTACCTGCGTGAACTGCGGCAGATGGCTCGGGTCGGCCACGTCGCGGCGGTACACCTTGCCCGGCACGATGACGTAGATCGGAGGCTGCTGGACCTCCATCACGTGCACCTGGCCCGGACTGGTGTGCGTGCGCAAGAGCACGTCGCTTTCACCTTCCACCACCGCGCGATCGCCCGAGAGGTCCTTCACGTAAAAGGTGTCCTGGAGCGCGCGCGCAGGATGGTCGGCCGGATGGTTGAGCGCCGTGAAGTTGTAGTAATCGAGCTCGACTTCGGGTCCCTCGGCGATCCGGTAGCCGAGCCCCGAGAAGACCTCGACGATCTCGTCGACGACCTGATGGAGCACGTGCTGATGGCCGATCGGCCTGCCCCGGCCCGGCAGGGTCACGTCGACAGCCTCGGCAACGATGCGCGACGCCCGCGCTTCGCGCTCGAGCCCCGAGCGCTTCTCCTCAAGCGCCGTCTCGAGCGCCCGGCGCACCTCGTTGGAGACGCGTCCGGCCTCGGGGCGTTCCTCCGCTGAGAGCCCGCCGAGTCCCCGGAGCACCGCGGTGAGCGAGCCCTTCTTCCCGAGGAACCCGATGCGGACACCCTCGATCTCCTCGAGTGTCGAGGCGGCCTCGACCGCCGCCAGCGCTTCGGATTCGATCGCCCGCAGTTCGTCGGCTATCGTCATCACTACCTCGCTTCATCAGCACGCGTGAACAAGAAGGAGCCCCCCGGTCCTCATCACAAGGACGGGGGGCTCCCGCGGTACCACCTTGTTTGACCGGAACGCTCCCGGCCCGCTTCATGCCGCGACGCATCCGCGCCACGACCCGGGATCTGCTCCCGGACGCCCGGTAACGGGGGCCCCGGCTCCCCTACTCGGCCACCGGCTGTCGTACGCCGATACGGCCTTTCAGTTCGCGGCTGCTGGAGTGAACCGCACGCACACCACCCGGGATCCTTCCAGTCGACGGGATCCCTCCCTGTGAGTGGCACTCAGCGCACGCCTCTCCGTCATCGCCAGTTCTGCGATTGAGACGACAGTCTAGCATCAGTCCGCAGCACTCACCAGCCGCGATGCCACACGACCCGCGGGTATCACCACAAGCACGGTCCCCCGAACGTCATCAGCGTCGACAGGCTCGGAATCACTCGTCCCGTTGGCATCCCCGCGCATCGTGAGCGCGCCATCATCTGCGACGCGCACGACCCGGTGCACCACCAGCGCTCCATCGTGCCTGAAGACGACGAGATCGCCGCGTACGGGCTCGTGCCCGATCCTCCGGTACACGATCAGGTCACCGGGGTGGAGCGACGGCTTCATCGATCCGCCCTCCACGTACAGCATGCCGTGCGACCACCCCAGCGCGACGATCACGAACGCGAGCATCGCGCCGGTCAACCGGCGGAGCCAGACGTGCCAGACACTAGCGGAGTTGCTCGGCATCGACGTACACCGAAGCTCGCACGTAATCGCCCTGCAGATCGTTTCCTGCGGTGGACGGCAACCCTACCGCATACGTGATGCGGACCGCGCTTCCGGCATCCACGCGCACCGGCGCAGTCTTGAGCGCTGAGAGCGGACCGTTGTACAGCTCGACGCCGTCGCAGACCGCCCTGCACTGAAGCGCGGTCCAGAAGTCGGTGATGCCCGCCTTCTTGGCGGCGCTGGTGACCGCCTCGCAGTCGACGGTGCCCGTATTGCGCACCTCGACCGTCTTGCTGATGGTCTCACCCGGAATAAGGCCTTCGATGGACAGTGCCGACGATGTCGGCTCCACCGACATCGAGAGCGTTCCGGCCGTGATCATGTTGTCCTTCACCTCCGTCTGTGCGGTGAAGTACGCGCGCGCGCCGCCGATCGACAGCATCGTCGCAATGAGGGCCGCGTACGTCAGAAGTCGTTTCATGGTGCTCCTCCTCGTGTGTGTCG
>CAZOSR010000233.1:0-3267 GCA_964582445.1 uncultured Coriobacteriaceae bacterium
GAGCGCCGCTACAAGGGCGCCCTGGACGGTCTCAAGAAGGAGCTGGACTCGATCACGAGCAATCAGTGCGAGATCGTCTCCACAGACGTAGACGAGGACACGACCGCTGTGATCATCGTCTTCGGCAAGAAGTACTCCGAGGCCGTGCACAAGTTCCTGGCCATGGAGAACGTCAATCAAGTGCGACTCCCGTCCGACTTCCAGGATATGCCCTTCGACGTGGCGTACGACCAGTTGCGTCAGCGCCGAGAAGAGCTTCCGCAGCAGATGGAGCAGGTCAAGGCGGAGCTCGAGTCGATGTCGAGCACGTGGTACACGAAGCTCACCACGGTGCGCGACGTGCTTGTCGACAAGATCGATGAAGGGTCTGCCATACCGAAGTTCGGCGCCACCGAGTACGCGTTCGTCATCACTGGCTGGCTGCCGGTGGATGGCGTGAAGGACTTCCGGAAGTACATCTCGGATAAGTTCGGGCCGGACGTCATCGTCAACCAGCTCGAGATCGATCAGAAGGACTTCGAAGAGACTCCGGTGGCGATGAAGAACCCCAAGTGGGTCCAGCCGTCCGAGTGGGTCATGAGCTACCTGATGGGTGGGCGGCCGATGTACGGCACGCTCGATCCGTCAATCGTGTGGGCGTTCAGCTACCCGCTGATCTTCGGCATGATCGTGGGAGATGCGGGCTACGGCATCATCATGCTGGCGATCATCCTGTGGATGCGCTTCAAGATGGCAGACAAGCCAGCGGTTCAAATCGCGACTGGCCTACTCGGCCCGGCGGCGACATCCGCCATCATCTTCGGTGTTCTGTATGGAGAGTTCTTCGGGGCGATCCCCTGGGAGCAGGGCTGGGTGAGCGTCGAGAACCCGTGGCTGCGAATCGGCGGCAACTTCACCATACCGTTCGAGCGTGAGGCGTTCGTCCAGGAACTGATGGTTCTCGCACTGGGCCTCGGCATCATACAGATGATCATCGGTCTGGCCATGGGCATCATCAACTCCTCACGGATGAAGCACATGGGGCATGCGCGCATGAAGGCCGGTCTGCTGTCACTGATGATCGGTCTCGTTATCCTGATCGTCGGCCTTACGATCGCCAAGAACACCGTTGCGGCCCCCGTCTTCACCGCCGTCGCCGCACTGGCGATGGGCGGCGGGTTCCTGGCTGCGCTGTGGTTCGGTAAGGCATCAGGCTTTGTCGAGACGCTGGAGCTGATGAGCCATACGGCGAGCTACCTGCGTGTCATGGCTGTGGGTCTCTCGGACGCGATCTTCGCGACCGCGATCAACCAGATGGGAGCGGCGATGCCAAAGGGCGTGGGTATCGCTGTAGCGATCTTCTTCCATGCACTGCACCTCGTTCTCGCAGTGTTCACGCCTACCGTTCATGCACTACGTCTCAACTTCTACGAGTTCGGTCAGAAGTACTACGAGGCGAGCAAGGCCGAGTACAAGCCGTTCCAAAAAACCGGAGGTGAAAAGAGCGCATGATCAAGAACAAGCTCGCAAAGGTGGTTTTCGGCAGTACGTTCTTCACTGCCATGATCGTCCCGGCGATGGCGCTGGCACAGGAGGGTGGTAGCGTCGAGCTCGAGACACCGGCGCAGATCGCCAAGTACGCCGCTGCCGGCGCATCGATGTGCATCGCTGCCATGAGCGCCGCCTATGCACAGTCCAAGATCGGTTCGGCCGCAGCCGGCACGCTCGCCGAGCGTCCCGAGGTCGGCATGAACATGATCATCATGATGGCCCTTCCTGAGGTTATCGTGCTCCTCGGCTTCGTTATCGCGTTCATGATCGGCACGATGTAACGCAGCTGAGCACCTGAGTACGGTATTCACGGAGGGACTGACGCATGGCGATCGAAGACATCTTCAGAGCGCTCGAAGAGCAGGCTGATGACGAGGTGAACCGCATCCTGCATGCGGCGACCGTCCAGGCCGACGCGGTGGAGCACGAGGCGCGCGATGAGGCCGAGCGGATCACTGGAGCCAAGATCCAGGCCGCTGACGCAGCGGTGCAAGCCAAGGCTGCCAAAGCGGTCAACGCAGCACGCCTGCAGGTGAAGCGTGACCTCGCCCAGGTGCGAGACAGCGCGGTGGAGGCGAGTTTCGATGAAGCGGCGAAGCGCCTTGCTGCCATGCGCGGAACGCCGGAGTACGAGCGCGTCTTCGCCGGATTGGCGAAGGAGGCGTGCGAGGGTCTGGATACCGAGTGCGAGATCCAGGTAGCGCCGTCGGATGTTGAGCTGGCCACCAGGGTGGCAAAGGACCTCGGTCTGTCATTCACCGTGGCCCCCACGCTCGACACGATCGGTGGACTGGTCGTCTCGACACACGGTGGCCGAGTCGTACGTCGCAACACGTTTGAGACGCGGCTTCAGAAGGCGAGTATCGTCGCTGGCACACAGGTCGCCGAGGTTCTGACTTCATGAAGACACGCAAGCCGCCGATTCCCACCGTGCAGCGGGGCTACCGCCCCACAGGGCGGGACTATGGGTACACGAACGCCCGCATCCGCGGCATGCGTTCGCGTCTGCTGCGGCAGTCGTTCTTCGATGAGTTGATGACCTCAAAGGACATCGGTGAGATCATCGCTACCCTTATCCAGACCGAGTATGGTCCGGACTTGGAGTCGCGTATCCTGCACGGCCGTACAGCAGCGCAGGTCGATGAGGCGCTGAGGGACAACATGGTCCGCACGTTCAACAGGGTACTGAGCTTCTCCAACAAGGAAGCCACCTCCCTCGTGAACACGCTGCTGGGCAGATGGGACCTCTTCAACGTCAAGACGATCCTTCGCGGCAAGCATATGGGTCTGGGCTTCGAGGAGATCACGGACAGCGTGATCACCGTGGGCCAACTCTCCAAGGTCGACACCGATGAACTGGCGCGACAGCAGGACATCCGCAGTGTGGTGGACACTCTCGGCACGTGGGGGCTGCCCTTCGCACTGCCGCTCAAGCAGGTACTGCCTGAGTATGAGGAGAGCGAAGACCTGTCATTCCTTGAGTTGGCGCTCGATCGCTACTACTACGAGTGGGCCTCAAAGCGTCTTCGCGGCTGGCGGGAGAACAAGCGCATCGCACGGGACTTCCTGGCTGCTCAGGTGGACACGATGAACCTTCTGACTGCGATCCGCTTGCTCAACGCGGATCTGCCCGAGGAGGACGCAGCGCGGTTCTACATACCTGGCGGCGACGTTGTGAACGAAGCGCTCTTCAACGCCATCGCCCCTGACCGGATAGGGGTACTCCTGAGACGACGT
>CAZOSR010000234.1:0-3265 GCA_964582445.1 uncultured Coriobacteriaceae bacterium
AGAGCCTCGCGATGGGCAATGCGCTCAAGCTCCCGGCGCTGGTGAACGCGCTCGCAGACAACGTCTCCACCGACATGAGCGCCGGGGAGTTGCTGAAGCTCGCCACGGCGATGAAGGGGATGGGAGAGGACGGTCTCGAGACCTTCTCGATGCCGGGCACGCCCGAGATGATCGGTGGCGTGTCCTACATCATCGCCGATGAAGATGCGTTCGCCGAGATCCTCGAGCGCGTATCGCAGGGATCGACGCCTGAGCCTGACACCCTGCAGGGCGTTGCTATGCCGGCACCCTCCACGATCACCGTGGCCGTGCGCAATGGGGCTGGCATGGAGGGGGTCGCCGCGGACGCGGCAGGCAAGCTGACCAGCGCGGGATTCGCGGTGGGGGAGGTCGGCAACGCCAACCAGTTCGTCTACGATGAGACGCTCATCGTGTACGACGATGACGAGGCGGCTGCACAGGTGGTACAGGGTTCGCTCGGTGCAGGCAGGATAGTGGCATCGCGGGGTATGTACTCATTCCAGTCAGACATACTCGTGGTGGTCGGCAAGGACTGGAAGATCCAGTAGCGCCGATTGGCGGCTCCCGGGGTGTCCGGGGAGCCCGGTGCGGATTGGGAGGTCTCGTGTTCCGGCCAGCTCACTCGCTCAGAGTACGTCAGATGCTCACCATGGCCGTGGCGGCGCTTGCGCTCACGTTGCTGGTACCGGGCATCGCGCGTGCTGAGACCACGTTCACCATCACCGGCCACGGCTATGGCCATGGCATCGGCATGAGCCAGTACGGCGCAAGGAGTCTGGCCGAGCGCGGTTGGGACTATGCGGACATCCTCGGCCACTACTACCAGGGAACATCGCTCGGGTCGCTGGGGTACACGGCCGGATCCACTTCCGAGACGGTCATGCGGGTGGCGCTGGAGAAGACCGATACGCCGCTCGGTTGGTGGACCGTACGTGCGAATGTCGGGGAGCTCTGGATCGCCTGGGAGGGAATGCC
This sequence comes from uncultured Coriobacteriaceae bacterium, assembly GCA_964582445.1. Taxonomy (GTDB): domain Bacteria; phylum Actinomycetota; class Coriobacteriia; order Anaerosomatales; family Anaerosomataceae; genus Anaerosoma. Next base: position 997 of record CAZOSR010000234.1, read on the forward strand.
GGCAAACGGGTATCTGAGGATCCCTGCCGGCACCTCGTACAACTTCTTCGTTTCCGGCGGGCAGATCGTCGGCCGGGATCAGAACCTTGCCGCGCAGACGTTTACGGGCGCGTCCTGGATTCAGGTCTGGGAGCGCGATCCCTCGGCACCCCGGAGTGTCGGCATGGTCCAGGTACTGGGGAAGTCGGGTCCGTTCGACTGGTACAACGTGCTCTACAACGGGTCGATCGTCTTCCGGCGTAGCACGGTGGATCCCACCAAGCTCTACGCGCGCAATCACGTGTACATGGAGGACTACGTACGCTGTGTGGTACCGCGCGAGTCTCCGGCGTCGTGGCCGCTCGAGGCGCTCAAGACGCAGTCGGTTGCGGCACGCTCGTACGCCTATGTGAGCCGCAAGCCGGCTAACGACTACGACGTCTACTGCACCACGAGCTCCCAGGTCTACAACGGCTGGGGGGTGTGGAAAGCCGATACGGGCAACACCCGGCACGCGTACGATGACGCCGTGGACCCGGCGGTGGATGCCACACCCGCGCAGGTGGTCAAGTGCGGCGACACGATCGTGCAGACGTTCTTCTTCTCCACCTCCGGCGGCTACACGGAGGACATCAGCAACGTCTGGCCGACATCCGAGCAGAAGCCGTACTACACGGCCGTCCCGGATCCCTTCGAGCACGAATCGGGCTCGTCGAAGCACGACTGGGGTCCGTACGTCTACACGGCGTCCGAGGTGCGCAGCCGCTTGGCCAGTGCGGGGGTGTCCCCGGAGAAGCTGCCCGACCCCATCATCGATATGCGTGTGACCAAGCGCGGCACGTCTGGCCGGGTGATGGAACTGCAGCTCATCGGTCTGGGGCAGACCTCCACGCTCTCCGGCCGTACCGAGATGGGTTACGTGCGCAATGCGCTCTGCAACAGGCTGGATACGTGGTTCTACGTTGATGCCGTGACCGATCGCGTGGAGGGTGCCACCCGCTACGACACGGCTGTGGAGATCAGCAAGGCGTCGTTCCCGTCCTCGGCAAACGTGGTGGTCGCCAACGGGACGAGCTTCGCCGATGCGCTCACGGCCGCCGGGCTTGCAGGCGCGCTCGATGCACCGGTGCTGCTCGTGGAGCAGACGAGAGTCCCTGACGCGGTGATCGCGGAGATCAAGCGGCTGGGGGCCGGTACGGTGTACGTGATCGGCGGTTCGGGGGTTGTCGGCGATGGCGCGATCGCCGACCTCGCGGCGATACCCGCGGTGGGGGCTACGGGCGTGGTGCGTGTGGCGGGTGCGGACCGCTATGAGACCGGCCTGCGCGTGGCCGAGCGCATCAAGGCGATCAAGGGTACCGCTTACAGTCGCACTGCCATCGTCGTGTCCGGCGTGAGCTTCCCAGACGCGGTGGCCGCGGCGCCGTGGGCGTACCGTGCCGACACCGCGATCATCCTCGTGAAGCCCACCGGCGCACCACCGGCGTCTATCCAGGCCGTGCAGACGCTCGGCGCCATCTCCGTGCAAGTGGTAGGAGGGCAGGGCGTGGTGCCCGACTCGGCCGCAGACGACTTCGGCGTGACCGTCAAGCGTGTCGCCGATGGGGCCGACCGGTACGAGACGGCCGCGATCCTGGCTGACTACCTGGTGCAGGCCGGTGGCTTCAGGTGGAACGCGGTCCACGTTGCCTCCGGTGAGTCGCTCGTCGACGCGCTTGCGGGTGGTTCGTACGCTGCACGCAACAGCGGCCCTGTGCTCTTTGCCACCCGCTACACGCTTCCCGCAGCAAGTGCGGACAGGCTATCGGCGCACAAGATCGCCATACAGCAGGTGAGCATGTTCGGTGGCCACGGCGTCCTCAACAACGTCGTCGAGGCGCGCATCGAACAGAGTCGCGAGTAGAGCCGCGAGCGACCGTTCGTCAGGTCGATTCAGGCACAGCGGACCTCATGCCGATAGCACTATCGTGACCGGCCCCTCACGGTAAGGTATCCGCATGCACGTCGCTGTTTCGTACATGACGCAGCCGAAGCTCGTCCTCCGTGCACTGCTTGCACTCATGGTCGTTGCTGCAACGCTCGCGGTGGCGCCGCCCCAAGCGCACGCGCTCACCACACTCTCCGTCGCGGTCGTCAAGACGGACACTGCCGAGAACACCAGGAACTACGTGACAGGCACATACCTGAACGGTTCCGGCTACTACGACACCCGGGTGGACAACCTCGTCAACCAGCTCAAGACCGAGTTCAGCAGCGTCACCATCATCGGTGATGCGCAGCTGGCGAGCCT
>CAZOSR010000235.1:0-3234 GCA_964582445.1 uncultured Coriobacteriaceae bacterium
GGCATGGCCGTCTCGCGCGCGTTCGACGACAAGATGGGCGCCTGGATCTGCGCCGAGGCCATGCGCCTGGTGAAAGAGGCCGGTGGTGCGGCTGGCGATCTCATCGCCGCTGGAACGGTGCAGGAGGAGATCGGCCTGCGCGGCGGCACGACCTCGGCCTACAGTCAGGATCCGGTCGTGGGTATTGCCGTCGAGGTCACGCACGCCACCGACTACCTGGACGTGGACAAGCGCAAGTTCGGTGAGGTGAAGTGCGGCGGCGGGCCCGTGCTCTCGCGCGGTGCGAACATCAACCCGAAGGTGCTCGAGCTGCTCATCGAGGCCGCCGAGGCCGAGGGGATCCCGTATCAGATCGAGGGCGCGCCCCGCGGCACCGGCACTGATGCGAACGCCATCCAGCTCTCGCGCGGCGGCAAGGCCGCGGCACTCGTGAGCGTGGCGCTCCGCTACATGCACACACCCACCGAGGTGCTCGCACTCGAAGACGTGGAGAACACCGCCAAGCTTCTCGCGGCCTTCGTGCGCAGGCTCGACCCGACGACCGATTTCACGCCGTAGGCGCGCGGCCAGATGTGCAGCGAGGCGGCCATGTGGCCGCCTCGCTGCATTCTATGCGCGGATCATGTGCGGTCGAATCGCCTAGTAGTACGATACGTTCTCCAGCACCGGGCCCAGCATCGCCGCGATGCCGCCGGCGAAGAGCAGGCTGATCAGCGTGAACACGATGCCGATGATGACGCTCACGACGGTCTGTGCCACCAGGTGGTGTCCCCAGATGGCGAACGCACGGGCCCAGAATCCCGGGGCGACCACCTTGGTTGCCGGGAGGCGAGCCTCAAGAGCGGCGATGCGTTGCTCGAGGTAGGCGATGTACTGCGGATCGTTGCGCTGGGCGGGCACCGCCTGCTGGTATGCCATCGTGTCCATGCTGTGTCCTTTCGTGAGGAGCGCTCCCGCTCATGCTAGCATCAGCACGTTGAACGGCACGAGAGGAACACGACGACGCATGCCACGAGAACAGAAGACGATCGCCACGAACAAGAAGGCATACCACGACTACTTCGTGGACGAGACGTTCGAGGCGGGCATCGTGCTCACCGGCACCGAGGTGAAATCACTGCGCGAGAACAAGACGAACCTGCGCGACAGCTTCGCCACGATCCGCAAGGGTGAAGTCTGGTTGCACAACGTGCACATCTCGCCGTACAGCCACGGCAATCGCAGCAATGTACGGGTGGATCGCGAGCGTAAGCTGCTGCTCCGCCGGGCCGAGATCCGCTATCTCATCGGCAAGACCAAGGAGCGGGGATACACACTCGTGCCGCTGAAGGTCTACCTCTCACCCCAGAACCTCGTGAAGGTCGAACTCGGCCTTGCTCGCGGCAAGAAGCTGTACGACAAGCGGGACGCTATCGCCGAGCGTGACCAGAAGCGGGATGTGGAACGCGCTCTTAAGGAGCGCACGAAGGGCGAGTGACCGGTTGCACATGCCAAAGACAGTGAAGGGCCGCCTCTGAGAGGCGGCCCTTCGTGTAAGCGTGTACCCGTGAGGGGTCGTGCACCCTACCAGTCGGTGACGTCGCTGACGGTCCAGCCCGAGCCGTCCTCGGAGAACGTGACAACGAGGCCGAGTTGCAGGTCGGGGAACGCGTTCCAGCGGGTCAGGACCACGCCGATGTCGTCGCCGTCCTCGCCCACGATCATGGCAACATAGCCGGGGAAGTCCTGCTCGGCCTGCGCGAGCGCACCGGCGATGCGGTCGTCGATGTTGCCGTTCATGAGGCCTGCGAGGTTCTCGTGGTCGTAGATGTAGTACATGCCTGACGAGGTCTGTCCGAGTGTCTCGTAGGACTCGGTGTTGTCTTCGGTGAGGTGAACGTCGGCCGCTGCGGAAGCCGGGGAGTCCGTCCACATGTAGTAGGCGATCCGAACGTCCGGATCGGAGTCGAGGGTCGCCTTCACGTACAGCATGTCGGGATAGTAGCTGTCCGCGTCTTCACCGCCGGGCTCCGCCACCGTGTCTTCGATCGTGAAGCCCGGGTACAGCTTCCTGTGGATCTCGTCGATCATGGCGATCTGGTCGGCCGTCGGCTCGGCGTAGATCGATGGATCCTCGAGTGCCGGCTGGAACGCCGCCCACTCGGCGCGTCCACCGCTCGGCTCCGCAGCCGTATCGTCGCCGCTCGTATCGGCTGGCTCTTCCGTCTCCGTACCGGTCTCGGTCCCGGTCTCGGTCTCGACGGGAGAGTCGCTGACGACCTCGGTATCCGACTTGAAGATCGTGAATGCTCCGATCACGCCGCCTGCACAACACAGCAGCAAGACGCCGAGGATCACAAGCACGATGACGAGCGTCTTGCTCTTCTTCTTCGGGGGCTGCGGCGACTGGGCTTCGTAGCTGGGAGGCATGTTCACCGGTGGCGAAGGGGGAGCGTACTGAGGTTCTGCAGGCGCTGGAGGAGCTGCTACGGGAGGTGCTGGTGCTGGTACGTCCGGGACCACAGGAGGCGCGATGTCTCCGGGAGGTGCTGGGGGCGCTGGGGGCGCAACATCTCCCGGGGGCGCGGGCGGTGCGGGAGGCGCCGGAGGCACTTCGGGTTGAGGGGGCTCGGGAACGGAGGGGGGAGGCGGGTACGAAGTCTGATCCATAGTGTGCTCCTCTCGGTGCCACCTGTGCGGCTCGTGCCTATAGCGTACCCAACTCGGGCGACGAACGGTAGCGTGGACGCCGTATGGCGCTGTACTGCTGGCACGGTGCGTGCTCGGAGTCTATACTGCAAGACCCGCAAGGCGATGAGGCGCCGTGTGGGTGCACCTTCACATACCTCACCTTCCGGGGGCGACTGGTTTCGACACGGGAGTTCTGAGGGGAGAAGCAGGCCGAGGTCGCCTTACCTCGTTAAACAGGGGCAAACGACGCTCAAACGTCGACAATGACTTTGCTCTCGCTGCCTAAATAGCGCAGCGACGTCTCCCGGTGCGAGTCCCCGTCACCGGACCTGACGTCACTCAGGGGACTGCCGCATAAGACGTAGCCGGTATGCTTGTGCGAAAGACCGAACCAGCTAGGAAGGGGCACGCTCGTCACACCGTGTCGCCCCAACCGAACGCCAAGATGTGACTGAGCCTGGAGATGCTCCCCAGGGGGCTGTCGTGGACCGGAGTTCGATTCTCCGCGCCTCCACCACATGCGACCACGCGCTCGTCCGCATACGCGGGCGGGCGCGTTGCTGT
>CAZOSR010000236.1:0-3233 GCA_964582445.1 uncultured Coriobacteriaceae bacterium
GCGGTGCTCACAGCGCGCCCTTCAGCACGTCGGTGAGATCCTCGTACGTCGGCTGCTTCGGATTCATCGACATCGCGCCGTCGTTGAGCGCGGCGACGGCTATCTCGGAGACCTGTTCGGGCAGCACGCCCGCCTCAGTGAGCGTGAGCGGCAATCCTGCCTGCTCGTGAAGCGCTTGCATCATGGCGCGCACAGCCTCGATAGCGGCGGCTGGACGCGCATCGCGTGGCGTAGACGCGTACGTCTCGGCGCCCGCGAGGTTCAGCAGCAGCTCGCCATACCGCTCGCCTGCGACATCCAGGTTGTAGGCCATCCCGTGTGGCAGGAGGATCGCCATCGCGTCACCGTGCGGCACGCCCGCAACTCCCCCGGTGGCGTGACCCATAGCGTGCACGATTCCCACCATGGCGTTGCTGAACGCCGCACCGGCCAGAAGCGCTGCGTTGGCAAGCGCAAGCCGGGTCTTGGGGTCCTTTGAGTCCGCCATGACCTTGGGGAGGTACTGGCGGATGAGATCGATGGCCGACCGCGCATAGCAGTCGGAGAGCGGGTTGGCCTGGACGCAACTGAACGACTCCACCGCATGCGTAAGGGCATCCATCGCCGTCGAGGCGGTGAGCCGAAGCGGCAACCCGACCGTCATTCGGGGGTCCAGGATCGCCACATCCGGCAGCAATGAAAGCGACGTGAACCCCATCTTCACGTGACGCTCGGTGTCCTTGATGACTGCGGCTGATGTCACCTCTGAACCCGTACCCGCGGTGGTTGGAATAGCGATGAACGTCACCTCACGGCGCCCCATCAGGCTCTCGGCGCCGCGGTACTCCATGAGGTCCTCGGCGCCGTGGGTGAGGACGATCGTGGCGCCCTTGGCGGTGTCGAGCACCGACCCGCCGCCCACAGCCACGATCGAATCGGCCCCGCTCTCCCGGTAGACGCGCGCAACGTCGTTCACCACAGCCACCGAGCTGTCCACCGGAACGTCGTCGTAGACGGCGACCACCTCAGCCTCGGTGTCCTTCAACGCGTCAAGCACCACGGTGGCGACCTTCAGTTCACGCAGCTGCTTGTTGGTCAGCACGAGCGGCTTGCTCGCGCCAAGGGACGCCAGTTCGTAGCCGATGTGCTCGATAGCCTTGGTGCCGGAGACGATCTTGGCCGAGTTGCAGAACTCGTAGTAGTTGGGAATCACGAAGCTGCTCCTTCCAGAGTGGCCGTGCGATGGACGAGGACGCTGTACGCCCGAAGATGACCCGCACGCCGCTGGGCCGGATGCGGGAGGATGCGTCGCGTCATGACATCGGGGAACAGGTAGCCCTCCACGATGTGCAGACAGCGTACGAGCGACATGGCCACGCTCAGGTCGCCGCGTACCGTCGCGCGGTGCTCGGCGAATGCGGCAAGGACGCCTTGCATGCCGAGAAGGAGCGGAATGGCATCGTCAACGCTCTTGAACGTCACGAGGAGGTCTGACGCGGCCGCTCCACCGCCGAGGTGTTCCAGTACCCCTCCAGCGACCCGCCATGATACCTGTGGGCCGAAGGGCGCGATGCGCAGCGTGATGACCGTGCCATCCGGCCAACACGCGGCCTCGGCCCGCACGCGCTCGTCCAGCCGAGCGGCTGCAACGAGTCCCCGCCCCAGGACCGCGAACACCACAGCGGCCAGTGCCTTGCGGACACGCTTCGTGCGCCATCCCTGCTGCGCCATGGACGCCTCCCTCTGTTTCGTGGGTCAGCATGCAGCCTGCTCCATCGTACCGCGTTCCGCACGCGCGGACGGTCGTCCATTCTTTCCAGAATCACCGCGCTCCACCCTTGACCCTGACGTTACGTGAGGGTCTACTCTGCGTGCGGAGGTGATACGCGATGGAGTCGAGTCCGATGGGTCGGCAGGACAGCCTCACCGTGAGCGAGGTATCGCGCTTGAGCGGTGCGAGCGTGCGCGCCCTGCACCACTACGACGAGATCGGCCTGCTCGTGCCCTCGGCCCGTACCGAAGCGGGTTACCGACTGTACGGCGACGCCGACCTCGCACGGCTGCAGGAGATCCTGCTCTTCCGGGAGCTCGAGATCCCGCTCGACGACATCGCGACCCTGCTCTCCGGTGGCGCGTTCGACCGCCGTGCGGCGCTCGAACTGCAGCGGGAGATGCTGCTCCAGAAGGCGGTCCGCACAGAGGCGCTCATCGCCTCGGTGGAGCGGGCCATCAACGCAGAGAGGACAGGAGTCCGCATGACCAAGGAGGAGATGTTCGAGGTGTTCGGCGACTTCGACCCGGCCCAGTACGAGGACGAGGTCCAGGAACGCTGGGGCGAGACCGATGCCTACAAGGAGTCGAGCCGCCGCACCGCCCGGTACAGCAAGGCCGACTGGGAGCGGTTCAAGGCCGAGAGCGAGCAGATCGGCACTGAAACCGCCCTGCTGATGGACGAAGGCGTCCCGGCAACCGACTCGCGGGCGATGGACCTCGCCGAGCAGGCACGGCTCCAGATAGACACATGGTTCTACCCGTGTTCGCACGAGATGCACGTGAACCTGGCCGAGATGTACCTCGCCGACCCCCGGTTCACTGCCACGTACGAGAAGATCCACGAGGGTATGGCACAGTACTGGCACGACGCGATCCTCGCAAACGCAGCGCGTCAGGGATAGCGGAGCCGGGCGATCTCGTCCGCCCGGGTCTTCCTGCGTCGCACGCACCAAGTCCGGGCGGGTGCTCCTACACGAGCGCCCGCCCCGCGGCATATCCGGCGGCGGCGCCAGCGAGTGCCAGGATCATGCTACCCAGCACGTATCCGGCCGCGGGCAGCCACTGATCGCCGCGCGCGAGCGTGAGCGCTTCCACGCTGAACGTGGAGAACGTCGTGAAGCCGCCGAGCGCGCCCACCCCCACAAGGAGCCGCCAGCGCTCTCCCGCGTCCGTCTGCGGCAGCACCGCCGTGAGGAGCCCGAGCAGGAACGAGCCGAGCACGTTGATGCCGAGGGTGTGCCATGGGAAGGCGCCGCTTGCGGGCCGCATCAGGAGCGTCACCGCATAGCGTACGGACGCCCCCACCGCGCCACCCGTCGCCACAAGCAGGAACCCCGCCATCACATCCTCCTCCGCTTCATCAGCACGCTAGCACACGTGCTCCATCAACAAGAAGAGCGGCCCTCTCGGGCCGCTCTCCCGGGGTTCGATTGTGGCTCGAGGCTAGAGCTTGCGAACGTTGCTCGCCTGCCTCTTGCCAG
>CAZOSR010000237.1:0-3225 GCA_964582445.1 uncultured Coriobacteriaceae bacterium
CTTCACCACGGGCGCCGAGGTCGCGCCGGGCCAGCCGGTCCGGGTGGAGATTCCACCGGGCGCAGATACGGCGGCCATCGGCAGCGTGCTCACCGATGCCGGAGTCATCGGCAACGCCGCTATGTTCCGCCTGCGGGCGCGTTTGGAGGGCGTCGACGGCAAGCTGCGCTCGGGCGTGTATGACCTCGAGACGGGCATGGATCACGATGCGATCGTGGAGGAGCTGCTCGCGGGGCCTCCCATCTCCTACACGACGGTCACCATCCCGGAGGGATTCACCGTTGAACTGATCGCGGAGCGGCTGGAGGACGAGGCGGGCATCCCTGCCGATGAGTTCACGGCTCTTGCGCTCGGCCAGGCGGATGTCTTCGAGGCCGATCATCCGTATCTCTCCGCGGCGTACGAGGGCTCGCTTGAGGGGTACCTGTTCCCCGAGACGTACCGCATCGTCGAGGATGCCACGGCCGCCGATGTCATCGGCATGATGCTCGACCAGTTCGATGCCGAGTTCGCGACCGTCGATCTCTCGGCTGCGGGTGGCTTCAGCGTGCATGAGATCGTGACCATCGCATCCATGATCGAGCGCGAGGCGCGCATCGCCGATGAGCGACCGCTCGTGTCCTCCGTGATCCACAACCGGCTCGCGAGGAACATGAAGCTCGAGATCGACGCGACGATCGAGTACGTGATCAAGAAGAACCGGCCGCGACTGCTCAACAGCGACCTGAGGGTGGACAGCCCGTTCAACACGTACAGATACGCGGGGCTCCCCCCGGGCCCGATCGCAAGCCCTGGCCTGGCATCGCTTCAGGCGGCGGCAGCTCCTGCCGATACGGACTACCTGTACTACGTGCTCACAAGCGCAGATGGATCGCATACGTTCACTGAGACCTACGAGGAGTTCCTGATCGCAAAGGAGAAGTCGAGAGAGGTGACTCCCTGATCATCATGAGTGACGAGACAGCTTCGGCCATCCTCATCCGTGGAGCGCACAAGCGGTACAAGCCGATCGTCGGCGCACCGCAGCGAGACGCGGTGCGTGGCGTGGACATCACGGTGGCGCCCGGTACCATACACGGTCTGCTCGGCCCCAATGGTGCGGGCAAGACGACCACGATCAAGATGCTGCTTGGCCTGGTACGGCCCACTGCGGGTGAGTTCCGCATCCTGGGCTCGGACTCCACGCGTCCTGCGGGCAGGCGCCAGGTCGGGTTCATGCCCGAGCAGCCGTACTTCCCGCAGCACCTCAAAGCAGCTCAGGCGCTCAAGCTGTATGCGCAACTCGGTGGGGTGGCCCCGGACCAGATCGGTCCGCGCACCTCGCGGCTCCTGGAACGCGTCGGATTGCAGGGGCGAGAGAAGACCACGCTCGATGCGTTCTCACGGGGCATGCTCCAGCGATTGGGAATCGCACAAGCGCTCATCAACGATCCCAGGGTCGTTGTGCTGGACGAACCGGCCTCGGGTCTCGATCCGGTGGGCCAGCGTGACATCCGCAACCTCATGCTCGAACTCCGCGACTCAGGGGTTACCGTGCTGCTCTCCTCGCATCAACTCTCAGAGGTGGAAGCGGTCTGCGACAACGTCACGATCATGAATGCCGGTGTGGTTGCCGCCGAAGGCGATCTTGATGCGCTCCTGAACGTTGAGGGGCGTACGTCGATCCGTGTGCGAGGACTGAGTGGCGGTCTGCCCGATACCGTCGGCGATCTCGCGACCGACGTCGCGGTGGGCGGCGAGACATCGGTGTTCTCTGTCGCTGATGAGGCGGTCCGTGCAGTCATCGACGCGATCGACGACGCCGGTGGACTGATCGTCTCGGTGACACCTGTGCGCGATTCGCTCGAGGACTACTTCGCACGGCTCCTTGCAGGCACCAGTGGGGAGGTGGGAGATCGATGATGTCGCGTATCGTTCCCATCGCGAGTGCCGTCGTAGCTGACAGTCTTCGACGCAAAGTGGTCTACGTGGTGCTCGTGTTCGCGGCCTTCCTGGCCCTTGCCATACCGGCACTGCCGAGTTACGGGCTCGGCGTGGAGGATGCGGTCTTCCGTGAGGTGGCGCTTGCACTGTCCTTCGTCACTGCACTGGTGTTGACGCTTTCGCTGGCCGCCAACCGGGTTCCCGCTGAGGTCGAGCGGCGCACGGTGTACAACGTGGTCGCCAAAGGTGTTGGCCGCTGGGAGTACCTGGTGGGTACCTGGCTTGGCATCCTCGTCGTCACGGGCGGCGCAGTCGCGGCGTTCACGGTGGTCGAGCAGGTGGTCGCGCTTGCCAAGTACGGTGATGCGATGTGGCAGCTGTGGCAGGGCGCCCTTGCGGTTTGGCTGGAGATGGGCGTCCTGGCCGCATTCGCGGTGGCTGTATCGGCGATCACAGGTCCTGTGGTGGTCGTTACGGCGAGTCTGGCGGCGTTGTTCGCGGGACACTCCCGCTCCACGCTTCTCGGCGGTGAAGGGGCGCTTGGGCTTCGCCCCTTCTATCCCTCGCTCGATGCCTTCAATGTGGTGAATCCCGTAGCCCATGGCAGCGGGGTGCCTGTCCTGTACATCGTGAGCATGTTCGTGGTGTTCCTGGGATTCGCTGCGATGTCGCTCGCGGTGGGCATCACGCTCTTCTCACGGAGGGATCTGTGATGGACTCCCTGCGTGTTCGTACGGTTGCGGTGATCGTGATGGTGTGTTTGCTGGTGGCTCTCGGAGGCCAGGCGCTCGCCGATTCGCTTGTGCCCGAAGCATCCGCAGCGGATACCAACGCGGCCCTCGGGCGGGCGACGTCGTCGTACCTGACCGGTGTGCGATCGTACGCTGCAGCGGCGCTCTGGAACCGGCTTGACCCGCTCATGCACGGCTACTACGGGGGTGTCAGCCTCACCGACATGCGCTACATGTTGAGCTCGATATCGCTCATCGTCGCGCTGGACCCGCAGTTCATCCAGGCCTATCCCGTGGGCTCGTGGATCCTGGTACAGAACGATCGCGTGGATGACGGTCTTGCGATGGCCGAGCGCGGAGTGGAGGCCAACCCCCACTCCGGCATGATGTTGTCCAACGCCGCTCAGCTCGAGTATCTGTACGGGGATGACCTTCCCGGTGCCGTCGAGACCGCCGCCCGCGCGATCGAGTCGGATGTGGTCTGGACCGATCTCCGCGAGCAGCACACCTGGTATCCGATCCTCGGCGACATCTTCCGGCAGGGGGGCAGGGAAGACCTGGACGCCTTCGT
>CAZOSR010000238.1:0-3222 GCA_964582445.1 uncultured Coriobacteriaceae bacterium
GGCGAGGATTCTTCAAGCTCACCGGCGCGTCATTCGCAGCCGGTGCGCTGGCCGAACTGTTCGGCCCCTCGAACGCGTTCGCTGCTGATGCGGTTCCGGAAATGCGCATCGCAGGTGCTACCGAGTCGACATCTATTTGCTGCTATTGCGGCGTCGGCTGCGGAATGGTGCTCTCCGTCAAAGATGGAGAGCTCATCAACCTGGAAGGCGATCCGGATCATCCCATCAACAGGGGCGCGTTGTGCTCAAAGGGCAATGCCCAGTTCAACATCCGCAACGTCTACGATCCCGAGACCGGTGAGCTGATGCTCAACCCGGCCCGTACCATCAAGGTGAAGTACCGCGCACCTGGTGCGGAAGCCTTCGAAGAGAAGGACTGGGACTGGGCGATCGATGAGATCGCCAAGCGCATCAAGGCTACCCGTGACGCCACGTACGAGACCGTCGATGAGAACGGCGTGACGGTCAACCGCTGCAAGGGCATCGCCCAGCTCGGTGGCGCCGCACTCGATGGCGAAGAGGGCTACATCCTGTCGAAGTTCGCACGTGCGCTCGGCATCGTGTGGATCGACCATCAGGCCCGTATATGACACTCGGCCACTGTCTCCGGTCTGGGGGCAACATTCGGTCGAGGCGCCATGACGAACCACTGGACGGACCTGCAGAACTCCGATGTCATCATGATCAACGGCTCCAACGCCGCTGAGAACCACCCGATCTCCATGAAGTGGGTCCAGGTAGCGAAGGACCGTGGCGCCAAGGTCATGGTCGTCGACCCGCGATTCAGCCGCAGTGCGGCGCTGGCCGACCTCTACGTCCCGATCCGCACCGGTACCGACATGGCCTTCTATGGCGGTCTGTACAACCACATCTTCTCGAACAAGCTCTACCACGAGGACTACCTCAAGGCACACACCAACGCCACGTTCATCGTGAAGAGCACCTACAGCTTTGACGACGGCATCTTCTCCGGCTACGACGCCGAGAAGAAGTCCTACGACGCCAAGCAGTGGGCTTACGAGGTCGCCGAGGAAGTGCCGTGGGACACCACGCCGACCGGCGCCTACGCATGGGTCACCAAGCCCGGTACTCCGGCCTTCACGCCGCTTGTGAACAAGAAGGCGAAGAAGGACCCGACGCTGGCCGATCCCAACTGCGTGTTCCAGCTCATGCAGAAGCACTACGAGCGGTATACGCCGGAGCTCGTCTCGTCGATCACCGGTATCCCGCAGGACCTGCTCATCGAGGCGTATGACCTGTACGCATCCACCGGTGAGCCTGGCAAGGCCGGCGTCATCATGTACGCCATGGGCCAGACCCAGCACAGCTACGGTGCACAGAACTGCCGCGCGATGAGCGTGCTGCAGCTGCTCCTCGGCAACATCGGCATCGCCGGTGGTGGCGTGGACGCGCTCCGCGGTGAGTCCAACGTCCAGGGCTCCACGGACATGGGCCTGCTCTTCGGCAACCTTCCTGGCTACCTCAATCTCCCGAACGCCTCGGCACACAAGAACATCGCCGAGTACATCGAGAAGGAGACGCAGTACGCCGGTTGGTGGACGAACCGTCCGAAGTACCTCATCAGCATGCTCAAGGAGTGGTACGGCGACTTCGCGACCGTAGAGAACGACTATGCGTTCGACATGGTTCCGAAGTTCAGCGGCAAGCCGCACAGCCACATCCACATGTTCCAGGAGATGGAGACCGGCAGCATCGAGGGTCTCATGCTCTGGGGCCAGAACCCGGCAGTCGGTGGCCCGAACTGTGGTCAAGAGCGCCGTGCGATGGCTAAGCTGAAGTGGATGGTCGCGGTCGACCTGTGGGAGACCGAGACGGCCATCTTCTGGAAGGCCCCTGGCGCCGTTGCCAAGGACATCGAGACCGAGGTCTTCATGCTCCCGGCCGCGTGCCACTACGAGAAGCAGGGCGAAGTCGCGAACTCCGGCCGCTGGATCCAGTGGCGCTACAAGGCTGTCGAGCCTCCCGGAGACTGCAAGGACGACGCCGAGATCATCAGCGAGATCTACCTCAAGGTGAAGGAGCTCTACGAGGCCGAAGGTGGCGCCAACCCCGAGCAGATCACCAAGCTCAACTGGGACTACCTGAACGCTGAAGGTCATATCGACATCACCAAGATCGCACTCGGTATCAATGGTTACACCGTTGCCGACGGCAAGGGTCTCGCGTCCTTCGGCGGACTGCAGGCCGACGGCACGACCGCGTGTGGTGTCTGGATCTACACGGGCTACTTCACGGGCTTCTACGAGGAGCCAGATCCGGCCGACGCCACCAAGAAGGTCAAGGTCCCGTCGATGGACCCGGCCAAGATGAAGACCGGCTCGCGCAACAACGTGGACAAGCCGCTCGATGAGGGGATGCCGGAAGTCGGCAGCTACCTTGGCTGGTCGTACGCGTGGCCGCTCAACCGCCGGATCATCTACAACCGCTGCTCGTGTGACGCCACCGGCAAGCCGTACAACGAGGCGAAGGCGCTCGTGAAGTGGAACGGCGAGAAGTGGGTCCGCGGTGACGTGCCGGACTTCGGCATCAACACGCTGAACCCCGACGGCACCGTCAAGGCGTGGACGACCCCGGACAAGACTCTCTCCTTCATGATGACCAACGAGACCGTGGGCAAGCTCTTCGCCTCGGGCATGAAGGAAGGTCCGTTCCCGGAGCACTACGAGCCGTTCGAGTCGCCGTCTGTCAACGAGCTCTCCAGCCAGCAGACCAACCCCGCCGTCTCGGTGGTCGAGTCCGCTGCCAAGAGCATGGGGACCGCGGACGAGTACCCGATCGCCATGACCACCTTCCGGCTCACCGAGCACTGGCAGACCGGCGGCCTGACCCGCAACCTGCCGTGGCTCGTCGAGACCATGCCGAAGATGTTCGTGGAGATCTCCAGGGAACTCGCGGAAGAACAGGGCATCGTCTCTGGTGACAACGTCGTCATCGAGAACAAGCGTGGCATCATCACCGCGTATGCGATGGTCACGGGCCGCATCAAGCCCATGCAGGTCGGCGGCAAGACGGTCCACCAGATCGCCGCTCCGTGGCACTGGGGCTACGGCTCCACCTGCTCCGTCGGTGGTATGGCGAACGACCTCACGCCCAATGTTGGTGATGCGAACACGCACATCCCTGAGTACAAGTCCTTCCTTGTCAAGATCCGGAAGCAGGAGGTGTGATAAATGGCTGAGACGGCGATTCTGTACGACAGCT